>DATHPO010000183.1:0-33610 GCA_035483835.1 Terriglobales bacterium | reverse complement strand
GCAGCTTAAGTCGCGTGGTGTCGATACGGTCGTCCTCACCGGAATCTCTACCAATGCGGGGGTAGAGTCCACGGCGCGACAGGGTACCGGCCTCGGCTTTGGCTTTGTCGTCGTTGAAGACGCCTGCTCCGGTCAGGATGGTGAACAGCATCGTTTCGCATTCGAGAAGATATTCCCTCGGCTCTGTCGCGTGCGCTCGACCAATGAGGTCCTCGCCGCACTTGCCGCGGAACAGACACCGCACAAGGGGCGGGAGTGCGGTTCGACATTCACTAAGAAAACACAATCCGATATACAGCGAGAGCGTTCAACGAAACCGCATTCCGCGGCAAAAAGACAAGTATCGAGGAGACACCTTGCCAAAAACTGAGAATCGATTTTTTCCTGCTGCAGGCGCGGCGAGCGCTGCCGTCGTTGATCCGGCGAGACGTACCACCCATCCAAACCTGATTCTTGCGATCTGCTGCATCAGCCTGTTGATCGTAGGTATGGACGTAACGATTGTCAACGTTGCGCTGCCAGCGATCCAGAAAGACCTGCATGCGCGGCTGGCGGGACTGCAGTGGATTCTGGACGCCTACACGTTGGTGGTGGCGAGTTTCCTAATGCTGGCGGGATCGATGTCAGACCGCTTCGGACGCCGAAGGGTATTCCAAATCGGACTGGCTGTGTTCACCATCGGATCGCTGCTGTGCAGCCGGGCAGGGACGATCGAGCAACTAATCGGGTTCCGCGCACTGCAGGGATTCGGGGCGTCAATGCTAAACCCCGTGGCGCTGTCGATCATCGCAAACGCCTTTCCGGAGCCGAAGGCGCGTGCGCGAGCGGTGGGCATCTGGGGCGCCGTGGCAGGCATATCGCTGGGGATCGGGCCACTGATCGGCGGGGCGCTAACGGAGACGATTGGATGGCGTTCGATTTTCTGGGTCAACGTTCCGATCGGAATTATTGCGGCGCTGCTGGCGGCACGGTTTGTGCCGGAATCGAGGGCGCCCCGTGCACGGGCTTTCGACCCGGTGGGACAGGCGATGGTGCTAACCGGGCTGGCGACGTTGACATGGGGTGTCATCGAAGGGCCGCATGCGGGCTGGGGATCGGCGTTGATCCTGGGTTTATTTGTTACTGCGGCGATGGCATTTTTGGCATTCGCCCTGTATGAGCCTCGGCGGCGCGATCCGCTGGTGGACTTGCGGTTCTTCCACAGCGTGCCATTCTCAAGTGCGACGGTTCTGGCGCTGTGCGCCTTCTCAAGTTTCTCGGGTTTTCTTTTTCTGAATGCGCTCTACCTCCAGCAGGTGCGAGGATTTTCTGCTTTTCATACCGGTCTGTTCACTCTACCGTTGGCGGTGACGATGATCGTAAGTGCGCCTTGGTCGGGGTGGCTGGTCGGGAGCTACGGAACGCGCCCTCCTCTACTCGCTTCGGGCGCGGGACTTCTGCTGAGCTCGCTGATGTTGACAGGTCTGAGCCCGCAGACGTCGGTGGGCTGGCTGCTGGCAGCATATGCACTGTTCGGTGTTGGGCTGGGAATGGTGAATCCCGCGATCTCGAACAGCGCAGTGGAAGGAATGCCGCTATCGCAAGCGGGCGTGGCGGCGGCCATCGCTTCAACCAGCAGGCAGGTAGGTGCAGCAATCGGGGTTGCGGTGTCTGGATCGGTGGTGGCAGTGAGTCATGCGCGGGGCACGGATTTCACGACGGCGACTCACGCGATCTGGTGGGTGATGACAGCGTGCGGTGCGGCGGTGCTAGTGCTAGGTTTTGCGTCGAACACGGCGTGGGCGCGAGGAAGCACAGAGCGAGTCGCGCACCTGTTTGAAGAGTCGCACTGATTTGGTATCGGCCAATCTATCCACAATCGCCGAGTATCAAGTCGACCGTCCGCTGGAGTGTATTGGCTATTGGCTGTGATGTTGGCTCTCATGTTTCTTGGATCATTCCTACTCAAGAAAAATGAGCCTGGCAAAGGCGGAAGCGTCGCCGCGCACGAGCATCGGAAAGCTTAGGAAACCTGCAGTGCCGTCCGTACTCTTCCATGTCGTTGAAAGTACTTCTAACTCGCTAATTATCACGGCAGCGGTCTAACAGATTGTGAATCAGTACCGCTAAAGCGCCCGTCTCGTCAGTGCTTGATTTCCTGACGAGATGCCGACTTTTCGTTACTTATCCGCCGCCTGGCTTGATTACTACTGGTTTGCTGACCAACCGGGAACTACTCCATTCGGAGACACAAACGCGTTTCTCATTGCCTACGAGGTACCCCCCCGAGCCAACTTCGGGGACGAGTCGCCGCATTTACAGCATTCGGCCGCCCGCCAGCTGAAAATGAAGCCCGGCGGGACGCCAAGTTTCGGTCGATCCTTGGGATAGAGGATCAAAACCCCTCTCACAAAGCGGACTTCTAATGAACTCGGCCGTAGCGGGCATCGAGCGCAAGATTCAGTTCTAGGACGTTGACTCGGGGTTCGCCTAGAAATCCCCATTGACGATTTTCGGAGTTCGCTTGGACCAGTTGCGCTACTTCGGCTTCGGGGATTTTCCGTTCGGAGGCTACGCGATGGATCTGGAATGCTGCGGCGGCTGGGGAGATGTTTGGATCGAGGCCGGAGCCGGAGGTGGTCACTAGATCGATGGGGATGGGAGTGTTGGGATTTTCGGCGTGCAGTTTTGTGACGTCTCCGGTGACGCGAGCGATCAACTGGGTATTGGTGGGGCCTAGGTTGGAACCGCTGGAGGCGCTGGCGTCGTAACCTGCGGCGCCGGCAGCGGAGGGACGGGAGTGGAAGTAGCCTGGTCCGGAAAAGGGCTGGCCGATGAGGCGCGAGCCGATGACGGTTCCATCTTTTGCTTTGATCAGTTCGCCGTTTGCTTGCTGGGGGAAGAAGAGTTGGGCTAGTCCGGTGATTAGCAGGGGATAGAGGATTCCCAGGAGGACAGTGGTTGCTATGGTCATTAGGACAGCCGTGATTAGATTTTTTTTCATGGAATTTCCTATATCAGTTTGACTCCGGTGATGAACATGTCGATCAGCTTGATGCCGATGAAGGGGACGATCAGGCCGCCGAATCCGTAGACGAGGAGGTTGCGGCGGAGCAGGGATTCGGCGCTCATGGCTTTGTAGGCGACCCCGCGCAACGCCAACGGTATGAGAGCGACGATGATGAGCGCGTTGAAGATCACGGCTGAAAGCACCGCCGATTGCGGCGTCTGGAGATGCATGATGTTGAGTGCATTCAAGACGGGGAAGGTTCCAGCAAACATGGCGGGGATGATGGCGAAATATTTGGCGACGTCGTTGGCGATGGAGAAAGTGGTGAGGGCGCCACGGGTCATCAACAATTGTTTGCCGATGGCGACTACTTCGATGAGCTTGGTGGGATTCGAATCGAGGTCAACCATGTTGCCGGCTTCTTTTGCGGCTTGCGTGCCGGTGTTCATGGCCACGCCTACGTCGGCTTGAGCCAAGGCGGGAGCATCGTTGGTGCCGTCTCCGGTCATGGCGACTAGTTTGCCTTCGCCTTGCTCGCGGCGAATCAGATCCATTTTGTCCTTGGGAGTTGCTTCGGCTAGAAAATCGTCTACTCCGGCTTCTCGCGCGATGGCGGCGGCGGTCAGGGGATTGTCTCCGGTGATCATGACGGTCTTGATGCCCATGGCGCGGAGTTGATTGAAGCGCTCGCGCATGCCGCCTTTGACGATGTCTTTGAGGTAGATAACGCCGAGGGCGCGCTGATTTTCGGCGACTACCAAGGGAGTGCCTCCGGAGCGCGCGATCTGCTCGACTACGGCTTGAATTTCGCGGGGGAGCGAAGTATCGAACTGGCGGAGATATTTGACGATGGCATCGACGGAGCCTTTGCGAATCTCGCGGCCATCGAGGTTGACGCCGGACATGCGAGTTTGCGCGGTGAAGGGGACGAAGACGGCTTCGTGGGAAGAGAGTTCGCGGCCGCGCAGGGCGTATTTTTCTTTGGCGAGGACGACGATGGAGCGGCCTTCGGGAGTTTCGTCGGCGAGCGAGGAAAGTTGGGCGGCGTCGGCCATTTCGGCGTCGGTGATGCCGGGAGCAGCGATGAATTCGGCGGCCTGGCGATTGCCTAGGGTGATGGTGCCGGTTTTATCGAGGAGCAAAGTGTTGACGTCTCCGGCGGCTTCTACGGCACGGCCGGACATGGCCAGGACATTGTGCTGGACGAGGCGATCCATGCCGGCGATGCCGATCGCGGAGAGCAAGCCGCCGATGGTCGTGGGAATGAGACAGACCAGCAGCGAGACGAGGACGAAGACGGTTTGCGGCGATCCAGAGTAGACGGCGAAGGGCTGGAGGGTGACTACGGCTAGAAGGAAGATGATGGTTAGGCCTGCCAGCAAAATGTTGAGCGCGATTTCGTTCGGAGTCTTTTGACGCTCGGCGCCTTCGACCAGGGCGATCATGCGATCGAGGAAAGTTTCGCCGGGGTTGGAAGTGATGCGAATTTTGATGAAGTCGGAGAGCACGCGGGTGCCACCGGTGACGGCGGAGCGATCGCCTCCGGCTTCGCGGATGACGGGAGCGGATTCGCCGGTGATGGCGGATTCGTCGACGGAAGCGACACCTTCGATGATTTCGCCATCGCCGGGGACAAGTTCGCTGGCGGCGACCATCACGATATCGCCGGAACGCAAGTTGGCGCTGGGGACGGTTTCAGTCTTGCCGTTCGGGAGCAGGCGATTGGCGACGGTTTCGGAGCGCGCTTTGCGCAGGGTGTCGGCCTGGGCTTTGCCGCGGCCCTCGGCCATGGCTTCGGCGAAATTGGCGAAGAGCACGGTGAACCAGAGCCAGAGGGTGATCTGGAGATTGAAGGCGAAGCTCTGCTTCTCGCGAAACAGCAGTAAGGTGGTGACTACGCTGCCGACCTCGACCACGAACATGACGGGATTCTTCATCATGGTGCGGGGATCGAGTTTGACGAGGGCGTCGACAAGCGCGCGCCGGATAATTTTTGCGTCCCACAAGCTTTTGCTTTTTTTCTCTGCCATGTTTCTCTTCAGACGCTTTGCGTCAATAATTTCCAGTTAGAAAGTTTTTCCCGCCATCATCAGCAGGTGTTCAAGTACAGGCCCCAGACTGAGGGCCGGGAAAAATGTGAGCGCTCCTACGATCACGATCACGGACACCAGAAGAAGTGAAAACAGAGGAGTGGTGACCGGGAAGGTGCCGGCGGACTCGGGGACCGCTTTCTTCTTGGCCAGGTTGCCGGCGATGGCCAGCATGGGGATGATCATGAAGAAACGGCCGACGAGCATGGTGACGGCTCCGGCGGAGTTGTACCAGAGCGTGTTGCCATTCAAGCCTGCGAAGGCGGAACCGTTATTGCCGGCCATGGAGGTGAAGGCGTAGAGAATCTGGGTAAGGCCGTGGGGGCCGGCGTTGGTGATGCTTGAAGTGCCGAAGCCTTCGACCGATGAAATTCCTGTGAGCACGAGAATGATGAGCGGAAAGACTAGCGTGACCAGCATGGCCATCTTCACGTCGTAGGCTTCGATTTTCTTGCCGAGATACTCGGGAGTACGACCGACCATGAGTCCGGCGATGAAGACGGAGAGAACGACATATATAAGGATGCCGTAGAGGCCGGCTCCTACTCCGCCGAAAACGGTCTCGCTGAGCATGATGTTGACGAGAGGAATCATTCCGCCGAGGGGAGTAAAGGAATCGTGGGCGCCGTTGATGGCGCCGCAGCTCGCGTCGGTGGTGACGGTGGCGAAGAGGGCGGAATTGGCGATGCCGAAGCGGACTTCTTTGCCTTCCATGTTGCCGCCGGACTGTTGCGCGGTTGCGGTCTGGTCGACGCCGTGGAGGAGAGGATTGCCGCGGGCCTCGGCCCAGTAGGCGGCTGACACTCCGCAGAGGAAAAGGAACGCCATTGCGGCCCATACGGCCCAGCCGTGGCGAGGGGAGCCGGTCATCCGGCCGAGGGTGTAGGTAAGACCAGCCGGGATCGCAAATATGGAGAGCATCTGGAGGAAGTTGCTCAGGGGCGTGGGATTTTCGAAGGGATGGGAGCTGTTGGCGTTGAAGAATCCGCCGCCGTTGGTGCCCAGCATTTTGATTGCTTCCTGAGAAGCGACGGGGCCTTGCGCGATGGTCTGATCGGTAACGGTGTCCATCACGGGCTTGCCGCTTTGATCGACCATGGGCTTGCCGTCGGTTCCAGTCTTTTGGACCTGTTGCGATTCGACTAGCTTGGCGGTGTCGTAGGGCTTGAAATTCTGGACTACTCCCTGGGAGACGAGGAGCAGCGCGTAGACGATGCAGGCGGGGAGCAGGACCCAGAGAGTGGAGCGGGTCATATCGACCCAGAAATTGCCGATGGTATCTTTTTCTGTACGCGAGGTGCCACGAACGAAGGCGATGGCGAGCGCGATGCCGACGGCCGCGGATGCGAAATTGTGGTAGGCGAGGCCAGCCATTTGCGTGAGATAGCTCATGGTGGATTCGCCGGAATAGTTCTGCCAGTTGGTGTTAGTGGTGAAGGAGGCGGCGGTATTGAAGGCGAGCGTCGGGGCGATAGCGGCGAATTTCTGCGGATTTAACCAGGGAAGTAATTGTTGAGCGCGCTCGATCAGGTAGAGCAAGAGCATGGTGGCTCCGCTGAAGAGGAGCATGGTGAAGGCGTATTCCGTCCAGCGCATTTCGTGTTGCTCGTCGACGCCGGTGAGGCGATAGAGCAGGCGCTCGACGGGGCGAAGGACGGGATCGAGGAAGGTGCGCTCGCCGCTGAAGACGCGGGCCATGAAGACGCCCAGGGGCTTGGTGATCGCGAGGATCAGGGCGAGGAAGAGAAATATCTGGAGCCAGCCGTTGCTTGTCATTTCAGAATTTCTCCGGTCGCAGCAGGGCGTAGAGGAGGTAGACCATTAGCCCGGCGCTTATGAGTAGCATGATGATTGATTCGGCATTCATAGTTGTTACCGCCCCTTCAGCGGCTAAGAGAAGTTGCGGAAGAAGTCGTGGCCCGCGCCAGAGGCACCCTCAGGCGCTAAAGCGCGGGATCTTTTCAGCGACGTGACGGCACGCGTGAAACTCGTGCCCTTCCCTAAGCAGCGGTGCGTCGAATTTTTTCCTCTTGGAAAATGGATTACCTCAGCGGGTGAAGCCGCAATGAAAACAGGGCTTGTATCGCAGCGCTGAAGCGCTGCGCCACCCAAAGGCTGAAGTGCCACCCCAAAGCAATCTCAGATTCAAAAGCAGTGTCAGCTTCTTGTCTGAGATTTTTCCTTCAGCGAATGCGATCGCAGAACTTCACATAAGCGAGCGATAGTGCGAAAAAAGCTATAGTTGCTGCAACAAAGATGGCGTCTTGCATGGTGGATCTCCTGTCCTCGAAGATGCGCGCGGCATGAGCAAGGTTCACGCTGTTGCGGACAGCGAGGTGGCTTGCGTCACTCTCTCATTAGATCGGTTGCACCGTAAAAACGGGGTAAGGAGTTCGTAAGGAAGTCATAAAGACGCCGTACAAAAAGGCCGAGCGTCAGGATGGTCCCTCGAGTTGGAGAACTCGCGAGGGGTAGGGATCCTTCGACTCCGCTGAGCCATTCGCTTCGCGCATGGCCCAGACTCCGCTCAGGATGACAGGTTAGAGTTTGGGCTTTTATCGCCACCCAGAGGCGACGGGATCGCAAATAGTGTAGAACGCATAGTTTAGAACTTGACCATGATGTCGATGTCGATGAGGCTTTCGTCTCGGCGAAGATCGGGTTGCCATAGGGTGCTGCCTTGCGATGCGCAAGCGGTTTGCGCCAGGGATAAGTTTGCGGTCGTTGACAATGCCGAGTTATTTCCGAAGCCGGTGTTGCCTCCGTTCATGCACGCGTAGTACTGGGGGAAACCGTTGTTGGTGTAGGGCACGCCACCGGAGCCGGGAGGAGTGACTCCGCCGCGACCCGACCAATAGGGGACGCTGGCGTGACGGTAGTCGTATTCCCAGCGGAAGGTGAGCCATTGCCGGGGCATGTAGTCGTAGGTGATCGAGGTATCCCAAGCCTTGAAGGGATCGCCCGGGTTGCCGGTGAAATAGGGCGCGTTGATGGCCGCGGAGGAGGCGGTTTCGCCGTTGATGGGCGGAAGCAGGACCAGATAGCGTCCGGGATTGTTAATCATGCCGCCGCCGATGGTTAGGCCGTGGGTGTCTTTCTTGAACCAAGTGCGGTTGTAGAGCATCCAGCCGACGAAGCTCTGCTTGGGGTCGATTCCACCTTGGGGAAAATTGGCACTGGGTTGGGCGAGGGCGTCGCGCTTATCACGGTGGCAACTGACGCCTGCCAGGGTGGCGGTGCTGGGGCCGAATTCGCAGCCCAGGTCGCCGGTGAAGGAGAAGGCCATCTTGTCGAGGAACCTCTCGGGATGGTCGTAGTATTTGATCTCGACGCTGTTGTCGGTGTGGATACGACCACGATTCGGTATGTACAGGTCGTCGTGGCCGAGGCCGTAGTTATTGGAAATCAAGTTTATCCAGGGTCTGGGAGTCCACTTGATCTGTCCACCCAGTCCTTTGCGTGAGTTGGACGAGCCGTACGATTGCCATCCGTTGATGATCCAAGGTTCAATTTTGAAGTGAGGTGTGGGGAAGATCTGTATGCGAACACCTTCGAAGAACCAGGGGGTGTTGGAAGATACGTATGAAGGCTGATAGGCCCAGTTGTCGAAGTTGTAGTAGCTGAACAGACCTATGTAAGACAGGAAAATTCCGGCATCGACGTTGATCCCATTCAGCGCGTTGATGTGATAGCCGCCGTAGGCTTCGGCGAGGTAGCGGTCGGCGTCGTTGATAGTCCATTGGCCTTTGGAATAGCTGGGGTCATTGCGGACGGTTGCGGTGGAGTACATGCCGAACTGGGTCATGAAGCGGGCGCGAACGTTGTCGTAGTGGAAGTCGCCGCCGATGCCGAGCTGCTCGAGTTGGATTTCGTTGGAGCGGAAGAGTTCGCTCGATCCGCCCATGGAGTTGTCGATTGGTTTGTTGAAATCGTAGGTGTAGGTGACATCGGCGCGGATTTCGGGGGTGAAGAATTTCGAGTCGAAGGCGGTGTCTTTGTTGCGCGGGTTGCCGTTGAGCCAAGTCCAATCCCAATCGGAGAAGGGCTCGATTTTTCCTTTTTTCGCGGGCGCGGCTGAATCGCTTGAGGGTTGCGCCGCTATGGCTTGCGCGGATACGGCTGCCGATGTGGTGGTGGGTGCGACAGCGGGTACGACCTCTGGCGTTCTTGCGGGAGTTACAGCCAACAAGGGCGTCTCGGGCGCTGGCGCTCGGCTCTTCAATTCGGCTTCGAGCAATTCGATGCGCGCTTTCATGGCCGCCAACTCTTTGGCGATATCAGCAGGACTGACGGGATCGGGAGCGGCGGCGGGGCGAGTTGGGGCGACGTCGGGCGTGGCTTCGGTCGCTGCTCCATTTGATGCACCGGTCGTTGGGTTGGACGATGCGCCGGGCACAGGCACAGCGGCGGGTTCATGCAGGGCTGCCACTCTTGCTGGCGCATCCGCTTGCGTCGGACCCTGCGCATAACAGCGCGTACTCTGACTTACTGCGAGACTCAGAGCAAACAGGGAAGGAAAACTTAAAACGGCGGTGACTTTGCGCAGGAGAGTTTTTGTAATTTTCAAGATCGCATCCTTTCCGGCTGAAGGCCGGTTCTGCTGATTCGATGAGTGTTCCACTCTGCCTAAATCCACAATTGCTTTTCGTGGCTAAATCGCTATCACATCGGAAGAGCCGTAAAAGGCGCATAAAAAGTTCATAAAGATGACATAAAGACTTGAGCGATTGCTGTCCCGTTCGGTCGTGGCAAAGCGGGCCTCTTTCCAAGTTTTAAGTCACCGCTGCGATCGAAGGGCCATAAACACGATTCGGAAGGTGCCGGCCAGAGGCACTAGCACGAAGCAAAAAGTTCAGCACTTCGAATATGGCGAGAATCCCAAATGCGTGGCATGAAGAAAGAATAGTGACCGTGACAAGGGAACGAGGGAGAGAATACTTGCACGCATTGTCGAGCAGGTGCCGGGATATGGCCCGAACAGGGTCCGAGTATGTTCGACTCGAGTGCGATCCCGTTCGACCGCTATGAAAAATCTAAACCGCCGCTCTAGATCTCCGAGGGATGGGGCGCGACGGGGCGATATGATTTAATGGGCGTGCGTGGACATTCCGCCTGCCAACATTACTCAAACAGAACCTACGAGGGCAGAAGACTGCGCCGCATCGCTGGCGGAGGGAATCGCGGTCGAGGTGGAGCTTCGGCCGGAAAGCCGATTTTTGCCCGAAATGCTCGGCGAAGAGCTTTGGCGGGTGGCCGGTGCGGCGCTGGTCGAGTTAAGCAAGGCGGAGTTTGCCGATGCACTTGAAACGATAGGAGCCAGGGACAATTTCGGTCTCGACCCGGGGAAGCAGGCCAACGAACGGCAGCGGGAAGTGTTCTGGCGGGCTCTGCACCTGGAGGAGCTTGCCATCGCGCGCGGATGCGCACTGGGGCGCGAGTCCGCGTGGCAGCGCTTTCTTGCGCAATATCGCGAACAGCTGACCAGAGCTGCTGTGGAGATGACTGGATCGGCGGCGTTGGGCGAAGACTTGGCGAGTGCACTTTACTCTGAGCTGTTCGGGCTGACGGAACGCGAAGGCAAGCGCTGGTCTCCGCTACTTCGATACTCGGGACGAGGATCGTTGATGGGATGGTTGCGTGCGGTCCTGGCGCAACGCCGCGTGAACCAGTACAGGAAGATCGGCCGGGAAACCGCGCTAGGCGAGATCGAACCAGCGGCGCGAGTTTCCGAGCAGCTTGAGCTCAAACAATTAGAGGATTTGCGGGCGGCGATCAAGGTGACCCTGAGCGCCGTTTCCGCGGAAGAACGCTTCCTGCTCTCGGCCTACTTCCTGGACCGGCATACTCTGCATGAGATGAGCCTCGTCCTGCGAGTTCATGAAGCGACGATTAGTCGCAAACTGAAGCGCGCAACCGAACGTCTGCGAAAACAGCTGATGGGGGCTCTGAGAGCACGGGGCCTCAGCTGGCGAGCGGCAGAAGAGGCGCTCGGGACCGATCCCAGGGATGTCGATATCAATCTGCGTAATTTGCTGCAAAAATCGGAGGGTGACCCGAACTCTAATAAGGCCGATCTTGATAAGGCCAGTCTTGATGAGGAACGTCAAGAGTGAACTGGAATTTCCAACTCGGGATACATCCAGACGCTGACCAGCTCAGTCTGTTCGTCGAGGGCGCAGCTACCTCGCAGGAACACGAGCGGATGCTGGCGCATCTGGCCGAATGCGCGGAGTGCCGGAAGGTTGTGTTTTTCATGCAACCGCATCAGGAGACACAACCAGCTACGCGAACGCCGGTGAAGGGATGGATCTGGGGCCGACTCTTGCCGGTCGGGCTGCCTGTGGCGGCCCTTGCGTGCGGACTGATCGCGGTGCTGCTCTATATTCGACCGCACAGCCGGACTCCAGAGATCCAGCAACAGAATGCGAGTGCAAGACCGCCGGACATTCAGATCCCTCAAACAACGGTTGCGCCAACCACTGACTCAGAGACAGTTGCGCGATCTGAAAGCTCAAAGAAGAGCTCCGAGCGCAATGCGTTGTCGTCGAACCCTTCCCGGCAAGAGAACCACCACGCAGCCGGCTCGAGTTTAACCGTATCAAGAGCCGCAAACGTCGAGGCTCCACAGCCAACGGCGGCTGCTCCTTCTGTCTCCGTTCCGGCCGGCCATGCGGGGGGATCTGCGGGCGGTGTGATTGGGGGGATCGTGTCCGAATTGCCGTTGAATGGCCGGAGCGTTACGAATCTGCAACAGCTCCAGCCCGCAGACACGAAAACCGCAGCGTCACAAAATAGTTTAACCAAGAAAAAAGACCTGGGTGGACTGATGATTGATCAAGCGAGCGGATATGACAAGACGCTCGCCCAAGTCTCCGGCCGCATCACGGACCGAACAGGTGCTATCGTCGCGGGAGTGACAGTAATGCTGCGCGATGCGAGCGGCGAGACGCGACAGACAACGACCGGCACGGATGGCAGCTTCCATCTGACGGAGCTACCCGCTGGAGAGTACGAGTTAACAGCGACGGCAAGTGGCTTCAGGACAAGCAAACAATCGATCGAGTTGAATCCGAGCGAACTTGCCATGCTGCACCCGGTGCTTGACATAGGGGGGGGGGCAGAACAGGTGGCAGTGGAGGCAGCGAGCCCCACAGTAACGATCCAAACTGAATCGGCCAACTTGGGCCAAGTCGATGGGGGCCAGGTCGTTGCAGAAATGCCCAGCATGAACCGGGCCATTGCGCTACCGTCCGGGCTGCCGGTTGCCGCGAATGTGTCACACGGCAAGCGGTTTCTTTCTCTCGATAATGCGTGCAATCTCTTCCTGAGCCGCAACGGCGGCAAGAAGTGGAAAAAGGTCAATCCGCAATGGACGGGCAAGGCAGTCCGCATCGAGTTGGCGCCAGCATACAGGAGTGACGCTCCATCGAAGCCTAAGAATGAGACTATGGGGCAGGCGAGCGAGGTGGCAGTCTTCCTGCTGACTACGGACGTCGGCACAGTTTGGACCAGTAAAGACGGGGCGCACTGGCACCAGCAGTAACTTCCCCCAAATACCCTCCAAAAATAATCTGCAAAGTTCCCACTCAAGCGCGAACTCCGATTGAACGAACGAAGCGCGGCGCGGGCGACCACGCCGCTTGCCGCAAGGAGGATGCTTCATGCCTCGTCTGCTCCACGGTCTCGCAGTATTGGCACATAGAAGTGTCTCGGAGGACTCCATGATTTATGGCAAAAGGCACCAGACGCTCGTCAGATTCACACTTCTGCTTGTCGCTGCATTTCTTACAATGTTCGGATTCGTTTCCGAGCGCCCGTTTCAGGCAGCGTCTCCTGTGTCTTCCCCGGTTGCAGTCTATTCGCAAGGCATGTTGCGGCTAACCATTCCTTACCAAGCCCTGCATCCAGGAGCAGGACAATTCACCGTGGAGGTCTTGAATCCGGAAGATCAGGCCATCGGGCACACTGAGCAGCAACTAAAAATCACGGCCCGACGCGGGCAGTTGCAGAGTGAGGTACGACTGGAAAGGCCTCTGGCTATCGATGATCTGGTGTGGCATCGAGTTCGATACCGTTTCGAATATGACGACTCGAAGAAGCCTGAACTGGAAGGAACGGAGTCTATCTCCCAGATCCTGAGCCGGCCGGTAATTCACATTTTGGGACAACAGTCTTATATCGCTGGCGCCCAGGCCGCCGTGCGCGTAATTGTTACGGATTCCAATTCCAATTCCAACGATAATGCCAACACCATTCCTGGTCGAGGCTCCGTCGAAATCCAGCTTCTTGACGCAGCCGGCAAACCGGCGGAAGACAAACGTCGCCCTCTTTTCTCTGGCCGTTTGAATCATCGTGGAACCACAGAAGCGCAATTCCGCTTTCCCGCGGGAATGGTTGGAAACTATAAGTTGCGCTATATCGCCAATACGTCGATTGGATCGACGGAGTTTACTCAGGACGTTCGCCTGGAAGACAAAGTCTCAATTTTGCTCACTTCTGAGAAGCCACTTTACCAGCCCGGTCAGACGATCCACGTGCGTGCGCTTGCGCTTGACCGCGCCGATCATGAGGCAGCGGCGAAGCGTCCGCTCACATTTGAACTCGAGGACTCTCGCGGCAACAAAGTGTTCAAGACAGCGACCACAACCGACCAGTTTGGAGTGGCTTCGGCTGAATTCGGTCTGGCCGACGAGGTCAACCTGGGAACGTACCATCTGCGCGCCCTGATGGGCGACATCAACGCGCCAACCAATACAGCGGAGATCGCGCTGAATGTGGAACGCTACGTTCTTCCAAAGTTCAAGGTGGCAGTCGAATTCAGTGAAAACGGCAAGAAGCAGAAGCGCGGCTATCAACCGGGCGACCATGTCAGCGGAACCGTGCGCGCCAATTATTTCTTCGGGAAGCCCGTCGACGATGCGGAACTTAGTATCAAAGCTTCGGCGATGGATGTCACAGTATTTGAGGTCGCCTCGGCCAAAGGAAAAACGAACTCTGATGGCTCCTATCATTTCGACCTGACATTGCCAAAATACTTTGCCGGACGACCTCTCGAGCACGGTGCCGCCCGCGTGTTGATTGAGGCCACCGTGAAAGACTCCGCCGGTCATTCGGAAACTCGTGGTCAGCCGATCACAGTCAGTGACTCGCCCCTTCTGATTACTGCGATTCCCGAAGGCGGCACGCTCGTGCCCAATCTCCAGAACCAGGTGTTCGTTCTGACTTCCTACCCTGACGGAACGCCTGCCAGGGCCGAGGTGATGGTCCGATCCTCAGCGAATGAGGATCAACATGCCTCGACCGATGATGGCGGGATTGCCATAATCGCCATCAATCCAAAGGAAGGCAAGGAGGCTTTGAAGATTGAAGCCAGGGATCGGGAAGGCAATCAAGCGTCGAGCAAAGTGGAATTGGAGGCCCGCGCCGGTGAGGACCAGATTCTTCTTCGCACCGAACGCGCTGTTTATCGCGCGGGTGAGCGGATCCGACTCAAGGTGTTTTCAACCAAAGCCCGCGGCGCGGCCTATGTGGACATAGTCAAAGAAGGGCAGACGGTTTTGACGCGCGATCTCGATCTGGAAAATGGCGAAGCGGAACTATCGCTGACGGCGTCCCCTGAAATGGCTGGAACAGTGGATATCAGCGCGTATCTCTTCGGCCGGAACGCTGAGCCGGTTGGCGACCATCGGCTGATCTTTATACAACCGGCCAATGAGCTGAAAATCGAAACGGCCGCTGACGCTGCAGTCTACAAGCCCGGCGGCGACGCCCGCATCAAGTTTCGTGTGACCAACTCTCAAGGCGAAGGTGTTCATGCCGCGCTTGGTTTGCAGGTGGTGGATGAGGCCGTGTTTGCGCTTGCGGAAAAACAGCCCGGCTTTGCCAAAATCTTCTTCTATCTCGAGCAGGAAGTGATGAAGCCGCGCTACGAAATTCACTCTGTAGGCATGCCGGAAATTGTCGAACCGGGGGAGAGATCGCAGGCTGAACAACGCGACCGGGCTGCGCGTGCCTTGTTCTCGGCAACGGAGATCGTTACTCCGAATAAATTCGAGACGACAATCGGCAAGGATGTGCCGATGACGAAATATGCCGATTATTGGAGCCGCTATCAGGCGCGTCTTCTTGCACAGGGGAATGAGATCGCCGCAGAACTATCCAGGGCCTACGCTAAGAACGCCAAAGCTGGGCCACCGGCTAAGGTCTATGCAAAGCTGTCTGAGTCGGGTGATGCAGCTTTTCGCGATCCGTGGGGACATGCCATCACGCTGGAACCGGCGCGCTGGGATCACTCTAACAAGTACTACTTGTTGCGCAGCGCCGGTCCGGACGGCCAACTGTACACGAGCGATGATCTGATGGTGAGTGTGCTTTTCCAGTTTGACTGGATCGTTCGACCGGCGGGGAAAACATCCGGGATTGGAATCAACATCGAGCAGCAGCGTGGTGCCTTCAACGGTCGTGCAGAAGTTACCGGCACCGTTACAGATTCCACAGGCGCGGTAATAGCCGGAGCCAGTGTCGAATTGCGGAGCACCAGTGGAAAGATACGCCGCGCGACCACCGACACTGTTGGTCGCTTTAGCTTTAGTGGGCTGCCCGAAGGCAGCTATACAGTTGAGATTTCCGCGCGCGGATTCGAGAGCGCCAACAGCACATTCACGTTACGCGAACGCAACCGCGCCGTACTCTCCGCAACCCTATCCGTTGGTCAAGCCTCTGAGGTGGTTGAGGTGCAGGCAGGCGCAATGGAGGTCCAGACCACGGGCGCGCAACTCGCAGCCGTACCGCAGGGCGTAGGCGGCATGGTCGACGGAGCATTCACGGCAGCCGGCGCGGCTAAGGACCTGAAAAAGTTACCGCTCAATGGCCGCAGCGTCTCTGACCTTGAAGCAGTCAACGGCGCGGTCTTGGCCAAAGAGGGTTCTGCGCCCGCCGCGCACGTGCGCTCCTACTTCCCCGAGGCACTTTACATCAACCCCGAAATCATCACCGATAAGGACGGTCGCGCCAGCATTGTGATTCCGATGGCGGACTCCATCACCACCTGGCGCATGGCGATGATCGCATCCACGCAGCAGGGGGCGCTCGGCACGTCGACATCGAGCCTGAAAGTGTTCCAGGATTTCTTCGTCGACCTTGATTTGCCAGTTACGCTCACTCAAGGTGATCGTGTTTCGATTCCAGTGGCGGTCTACAACTATTCGAATTCGCTCGGGGACGTGAGCCTGAAGCTTCAAGCCGACGATTGGTTCTCGCTCGTCGATGACTCCGCTGAGAAATCCGTCGCGGTCGAGTCGGCGCGTGTAGGCAATTCCCAGTTCACTCTTGAAGCTAAACGAATCGGCAAGTTCAAACTCACACTTTCGGCTCACATGCAGGGCCATGCTGATCGCGCCGATATTGTCGTACGGGAAATCGAAGTAATCCCCAACGGACGCGAGCAAAACACAGTCTTTAACGGCCGCCTCGAAAATACTGTTCAGCACGAACTTAACTTCCCGGCAGACTCCATTCCCGAGGCTAGCAAGATTTTTGTGCGGCTTTATCCCGGCCCCATGAGCCAACTGGTCGAAGGGATGGATGCCATTCTGCGCATGCCGAGTGGCTGTTTCGAACAAACATCGTCGAGCACTTATCCGAACGTGCTGGCGCTCGATTATATGAAGCGCACGAAGAAACTGACTCCCGAGGTACACGCAAAGGCGGAGGGATTCATCGCCAACGGTTACCAGCGGCTGTTGACTTTCGAGGTCCCAGGAGGTGGCTTCTCCTGGTTCGGCAATGCGCCCGCGAACAAGATTCTCACTGCTTACGGCCTGATGGAGTTCTACGACATGTCGAAAGTCCACGACGTAGACCCCAAGCTGATCTCTCGTACGCAGGAGTGGCTGGCGAGCCAGCAGCAGGAAGATGGAAGTTGGAAGCCAGACACACAATTCATTAATGAAGGTGCAACCAATCGCTATAACTCGGATGTGTTGCGAATCACCGCCTACATTGCCTGGTCGCTCCGGACCACTGGATATCAGGGACCGGCCGTTGAAAGAGCAAAACAGTTTGTTGAAAAACACATGACGGCCAAAGTCGATACTTACACACTGGCAGTGGTCGCCAACTTTGCGGCGGATTACGGAACCGACCGTCAGTTCACGAGGCAAGCTATTCAAATGTTGCTTGACGCGCGCACCGAGAAGGATGAGCAGGTCTGGTGGAATGCCGAAGAGACGAGTGTATACGCCACAGGTCAGAGCGCCAGCGTAGAGACAACCGGTCTCGCCGTGCAGGCGCTCCTCCAATCTGGCGAGGCATCGGATACTGCACGCAAGGCTCTCAACTACATCGCGTCGAAGAAGGATGCCTATGGTACCTGGGGCACGACGCAAGCGACGATCATGGCTTTGCGTGCGCTTTTGACCGCGACAGAGAAGGGAACTGCCGACGTGCGCGGGACAATTGCGGTTTTGCTCAATGGGAAGTCCGTAGAAAAACTGGAACTGACGCCTGAGAACAACGATCTGTTCCATCAATTCGTGTTCAAGGACAAGGACATCGATGCCCGCGGCGCTTCGACTGTTGCCCTCCAGTTTGAGGGGAAGGGTAGTCTTGCCTATCAGATCGTGGGGAGCTACTACTTGCCTTGGGATGAAAAGCCGGCTGCCGAACCGCTCTCCATTGATGTTGCCTACGACCGCACAAGCCTTACGCAAGACGACATTGCCACGGCAAGCGTGATTGTGAAAAACAACTTGGAAAAGGCCGCTAACATGGTCATGGTTGACCTCGGAATCCCGCCCGGCTTCGATCTACTTAGCGAGGATTTGCAGGATTATCAGGCGGTGAGCACAGGTCGTAAGAGTGGCCACCTTTCGAAGTTCAGCCTCACCGCGACGCAAGCGCTCCTCTATTTCGACTCTCTTGCTCCGAGAGATAAGGTTACTTTCAAGTATCGCCTTCGCGCCAAATACCCAATTCGTGCCCGAACCTTCAAGTCACGTGTGTATGAATACTACGACCCGGAGGTAAGTTCGATTTCGCGGCCAGTGCAAATGGAAGTACGTAATCGGTAGCAACAGTTCGATTCGCGACCTTATGAGATCGCTCCAATGTCGAGTCCGTCGTCCTCCGTACGTCTTCTCGACTTGTTCGTGTTGCTGTAACGAATTTGCTTGAGAGGTAGCATACGGACTGGCAATTTTGACCAGCCCCGCCTGACCAGCGGGGCTTTTACTTTTCTAAGGAGCGCCGTGGGTGCCCCGTCCTTGTCGCGCCTTTCGCGACAGGGCGGGGACTTTGACGAATTGCTTCGACAAACGCGAAGGCAGATACTTTCGTGGGCTTGCATTCCTTTCGGGCACGTCCAATACTCTCGCAAGATAGACCGCGTCTGGAGGACGTTGCCAGTGGGTACTGGACGCTGTTTATCAAACAGTCGAGTGGCCTAGTCAGCCATTACGGTTCAAGTCCGTCGTCCTCCGCACGACCACTCGGCGCAAGGCTCTTATGTTATACTGACTGTGTTTGGTAAACAGCGTACTTACTGGCAATTGTGCCGAGCCCCGCCTGACTAGCGGGGCTTTTGCTTTTTCTAAGGATAACCGTGGGTGCCCCGTCCTTGTCGCGCCTTTCGCGACGGAGCCTGCCCTGAACGAAGCCGAAGGGGCGGGGACTTTGACCTCCCTCAGCGATAGACGGATCACCGAGGACAAAGCCGCGGAGCTTCACGGGTCGCGTGTCCGGTAGCGGCCTCCTTCCCAGTTTGGAGCGGCTACTTTCGTGGGATTGCAAATGCCTAAGGCGAAGCGAATATTGAATCCAGCAGGTTGCGTCTGGAGGACGTTGCCAGTGGGTACTGGACGCTATCTACGAAGTAGTCGAGTGGCTCAGTCAGCCATTATGGTTCGAGTCCGTCGTCCTCCGCACGGCCCTCGACATTAGTAACAGTCGTAATCGTGTGTCACCGATGCTATAATAAAGCTGTTTCGCAGATAGCGTACCAACTGGCAATTGTTCAAGCCCCGCCTGACTAGCGGGGCTTTTGATTTTCTAGGAACCTTGGTCGGGCCAGCTACGCTCGTTCTCAAATATCGATTCGAGATCACGCGAGCCGTGAAGCACGCGAATGATTTCGATGCCGCGAGAAAGTGGTTGGTAGAACACCACGTAGCGGCCGATAGTAAAACTTCGGATCTCTGAACTTAGCTCGGGCCGCCGTCGTCCCAAACCGGGTCGGCGAGCTAAAGCTTGGAACTTACTATCTACGAGATCGACAAAGGCGTCCGCTCGATCAGGGCTGTCTTCGGCGATGTACGCCCAAATCTCTGCGAGATCGACCAGGGCGCGCGGACGCACGACTAGACTGGGCATCTACTTCGCGGCGGCGGAGCGGCTCTTGAGAAGCTTGCGGCCTTCGCGTTTCATTTCCGCGGCGTTCCAGGGGACGGCGGGGCCGCTGTCCAGGCCTTCGCGGATGTCGCGGCGCAACTGCTCCAGTTTCAGCGAGCGCAACTCGTCCTGGGCTTCCATAAGGCGCAATGCCTCGCGCACGACTTCGCTGGCGGAGTTGTAGCGTCCGGAGGAGACTTTCTGGCGCACTAACTTTTCGAGTTGCGGGGTCAGATTGATGTTTAGAGGCATGGAGTAGCCCGGTCCGTTCCGAAGACAGAATTGCATGGATGGCAAGGATTGTCAATGATTGACAATCGAGGGCGTTCGAACTCGGGCTCGGCACACCAGCCAAAGCGGGCCTTGAGCGGATCACCGGCACCGATTCCTCGTTTCGGAGCGGCTACTTTCGTGGGATTGCGAATTGTTGAGGCAAAGCGAATATTAACTCCAGGCAAGTCGCGCCTGGAGGACGTTGCCAGTGGGTACTGGACGTTACTTGCCAAGTAGTCGAGTGGCTTAGTCAGCCATTACGGTTCGACTCCGTCGTCCTCCGCACGACCCTCGACATTCGTAACGGTCATCGGATTTGATCGACGATGTTATAATTAAGGTGTTTGGCAAGTAGCGTACCAACTGGCAATTGTTCGAGCCCCGCGTGACTAGCGGGGCTTTTGAATCTTACTGACAATTTAGAGTAGCTACTTTCGTGGGATTGCGCGGTCCGATGGCAGGGGAAATACTACGCAGGCGATAGGTTGCGTCTGGAGGACGTTGCCAGTGGGTACTGGACGCTGCCTTTCAAGCGGTCGAGTGGCCAGGTCAGCCATTACGGTTCGAGTCCGTCGTCCTCCGCACGGCTTCTCGACTTGCTTGTGTTTGCTATAATGGAGTTGCTTGATAGGTAGCGTACCGACTGGCATTTTGCCGAGCCCCGCCTGACCAGCGGGGCTTTTGAATTCTGAGGGATGTGGGCCATGCCGCCTGTCGTTCATCTCGTGCGTTAGGCCCGTATCGGAATCTTAGACACCCAGACTCGTTCTTTTGCGTCTCGGACCCCAGCTTTTTCCAAGTCGTCTACGAAAGCTTCGTACATTACCCATGGATACGAAGACGGACCGATGATTAGCCGGTCGAAGATGCGGGAAAATTCTACATCTGCGAGATCCTCTGACGCGGATACGTCTAAGGGAATCTTATAAACGCGTTGCGGCACAGGGCCAACATTCTCCACCTTACACTCGATTAGCTTCGATCGGTAAAGGTTCGGAAGATATATCGCTCGCCACTCGCGTTCCTCGTGGAACGCTTCGTGCTTCAGACAGGTTACGCCCGCTACAAAAGTTTGAAAGATCATTCTTACAGTTGTCTCCCGTCCAATAGACTCGAGAAACTCGGCTTCCGCCTTGACATTCTGAGCCACCTCGTCAAGGATTGCGTGAGCGCGTGTGTCGGACAGGTACGCGACGGGGCTGAAAATAAGACGCAACTCACTCGCTGATAGGATCGGCACGTTGAACTTGAATATGACAGCAACCCGAGGGGCATCGCCACCAAAGGCCCGCCACATTGACAATCGTCCCTGCCTGTCTTCCAGGTCGTCGTGTTCCGAAATACAAGTTATGTAGCTGTTCAGGCGGAGGTCGGTCCGCCATTTTTCGAATTGGCCAAGTGCTTCTTGTGTAGCTCCGGGGAAGCATTGATCGATGACTGACGTAAATGACTTCTTTCGATTGAAGTCTTTGAAAAACGCATCGAAAATATCTAGCCCGTGCTGAACTTCGCTGAAATCGGACATGCACCTTGCATTCCGCATCCACATTCGTTTGGTGCCTATAATGCACCGCGCATTTGTTGCAGATGTGTAGTGGACGAATCTCAGATGCCCGTCTGTCCCACCCTGGGGCCTTCGACGAGTGTAGTTGTCCAGCTGTCTCTTAGCCTCGGGCGAGAAGATTGCAGCAAGCCTGAGAACGGTCTGAATTTGGCCGTCGTTTATAGGCATTTCTGAAATCGGGGTCGACTTACCATCCCCTCGTCTGCAGCATCTGCCCTTCATCCAGCCCAGAAACAGCCAGCCCCTTCATAGCTCCCACCAGATCCTCACTCACCTCAAGTAACACTTTAGGATCCTTAAAGTGCGTAGCCGCCTGCACAATCGCCTTGGCGCGCTTCTCGGCTTCGGCGGGATCGGCAAACTCGGTTGAGTTCGCCATGAAGATGCCCGAGCCCACGAACACCGCTTCCGCTCCAAGCTGCATCACCAGCGATGCGTCCGCCGGAGTCGCGATTCCTCCCGCTGAGAAATTCGGCACCGGCAGCTTGCCATCGCGCGCCACCATCTTGATCAGTTCATAGGGAGCGCCATGCTCTTTCGCTTTGGCGTAGAGTTCTTCTTCGCCGAGCACGGTCAGGATTCTCATCTCCTGCACGATCTGGCGAATGTGGCGGACGGCGTGGACTACGTCTCCCGTGCCAGCTTCGCCTTTGGTGCGGATCATGGCTGCGCCTTCGGCGATGCGCCGCAGAGCTTCGCCCAGATTGCGCGCGCCGCAAACAAACGGAACGGTAAAGGCATGCTTATCGACATGATGCTGCTCGTCGGCGGGCGTGAGCACTTCGGACTCGTCAATGTAATCGACGCCTAGCTCCTGCAAAATCTGCGCCTCGGCAAAGTGCCCGATGCGGCACTTGGCCATGACAGGAACATCCACCGCCCCCATAATTTCGCGGATGATTTTCGGCGAGGCCATGCGCGCCACGCCGCCCTCCGCGCGGATCTGCGCCGGAACGCGCTCCAGCGCCATCACCGCTACTGCGCCGGCGCGCTCCGCAATTTCAGCTTGCTTGGCGGTAGTGACGTCCATGATGACGCCGCCCTTAAGCATTTCGGCGAGACCGGTTTTAAGACGAAGGTTGTTGTTGTGTCCGTTATTCTGCGACATAGGTTGACTCTTTTCTGGATTGAGTGTCACGCGTCAAGCGGCAAAAGCTCGCAAGAACGTTAGGCGCGGGAATTCAGCCCCGAAAGGATATTTTACATCGCGGAGTGCGTTTCTGCGGTCGAGGTCAAGCTTGCACTGAAGGTCAGGCTATACCTTTAGATTTCGTCGCCTTCAGAAATGGTGCAGCGCCGATCAGCAGTGCGGCGCTAGGAAGAATGATTCCTAGCGCAATCCAAATCGAGATAAATGGCAGATGCGGCCGGGCTAGCACAATTAGTCGCGTGACAATCAGGGTGCCCACGAGGCTGAACAAGACAATCATAGGAAACAAGCCGGACACCACGCGCGCCACGAGATCCGCTCCGCCGCGACGAGACAGCCAGGCGCCAGCCGCTCCACAGAATGGCAGCAGCGCCAGCCACGGCAGCAGAACCATTTGCAGCGGACTGCGCCCGAGGAACCGCGGTTGCAGCGATATCAGTATCAGGATCATCAACGATCCCATGGCGGCGGTCAGGCTCACCAGGCTCGGGAGCCAAAGTTGTTTGGTTCGTGGGTTCATCAGTTCCTCCTTGTATTTCGCACGCTGAATATTCTTTGCCAACCGGCGCGTTTCGAAAAGTTCGTTGAGCTTCGTTTCACAGGCTGCGGACTCGCTTACACCTGTCTCTATTTGTTCTTCGTAGCAATCTTCGAGGTGAGCCGCCAGTTCGGCGACAACTTGCTGCTCCTCCTGCTCTGGCAGGCCGAGCGGCAGCAGGCGCTCGCGGACTAACACCTTCCAATCAGGCGTACTCTCGTCATGCATTAGTGACCCCCGCTAAACGATCAAGCGCCTGAAAAAAGAAATTCCACTCCCGCCGCAGCGGCGCCAGCTCTTTCTTGCCCGCAGGCGTTAAACCATAGTAGCGACGATCGCGACCGGCAACATTCGGTTCCCAGCGGCCGGCAATCCATCCGCGTTTTTCGAGGTCGTAGAGCATGGGATAGAGCGACGCAAGAGTGAAGTACAGCGCCCCGCCCGTCTTCTCTTCGATCTGTTTGGAGATTTCAAAACCATACAGCGGCTGTTCGGCCAGCAGCACCAGGATGGCAAGTTCCGCGCTACCGCGGGCAATCTGCGAACGTATCCGTTTCATGATGAATATAGATATCCTATATTCCACCCTTTCTGTCAACATTACTTTCAGGCAATGCCCAGGGGATGAAAATGGCTACACACCTTGCTATAACATTTGAATGCCTCGATACGATTACGCGCCTCGCCCCGCGCATCTCAAATGGCTCCTCGATTCTGACCCCGCCGTCCGCTGGCAGGTCATGCGCGACCTCATCAATGAAGCACCCAACGCGATTGCCGCCGAGCGCTCCCGCGTCGCAACCGAAGGCTGGGGAGCCCAACTTCTCGCCCGCCAATCTTCCGCGGGCCACTGGGGCGAGGGTCCCCGCGAGTGGAGAAGCGATCTGCCAAAGGACGACCGCCGCTTACTGATTGCCCTCTACAGTCTCACCGTCCTGATGGACCTCGGCCTCGACCCCGCCAGCAGGCAAGCGCGCAAAATGATTGACCGCGTCGACCAGCGGCTAGTATTCAAGCGTCTCAAAAGCCGGCCCTTCCTTCAGGGCGAAACTGAGCCCTGCATCAACGGAAGAATCCTCGCCATCGGCGCGTACTTTGGCTCGCATCTCGGATCGCATTTGAAAGGCCCGAACGACGCGCTGGCCAATCAACTCCTGAGCGAGCAACTCGAAGATGGCGGCTGGAACTGCGAAGCGCCCAAAAGCCAGCGCTCCTCTTTCCATACCACGATCTGCGTACTCGAAGGACTGCTCGAATACGAACGAGCCAAGGGCAAATCGGCGGCCGTCACCAAGTCCGTCAGCAAGGCCCGCAAGCGCGCCGAAAACTATCTGCTCGCGCGCCACATGTTCCGCTCGCTCCGAACCGGCGAGGTCATCGACAAGCGCTGGCTCCGGTTTTCGTTCCCAACGTTTTGGCACTACGACGTCTTGCGCGGACTCGATTATCTGCGGAATGCAGGCATCAACCCGGACACCCGCGTCAGTGACGCCATCGAAATCGTGATCAAGCGCCGCCACCAGAACGGGCGCTGGCCGCTCAACCTCATGCATCCCGAACATATTCCGTTGAAGATGGAGACCGCTGTCGGCAGTGCAAGCCGCTGGAATTCGCTGCGCGCTCTGCGAGTTCTGCGTTGGTACAACAACCCAGTGAAGTACTAACCGGTAGTTGCAACTTGCGCCGACAGCGCTTTAGTGTGTGTCAAAAAGCTGCCGCGAATTTGCCATTTGGAGCGGACTACGTCGCATCCGCAAGCTGAGCCTGAACCCGCCCTCCCCGCTATTTCTTCGCAACCTTGGCAAACATTCGATGCGGATCAATCGCGATAAACAGCCCTTGACTGCGCGCCAGCACCTCGCCTTTTTCGTTGAGAATCTCGGCCATATTAATGTGCTTCCGCCCCTCCACCTTGACCTCGCGTGACTCCACCCGCAACGGTTGGTGGAGCGGCACCGGCTTGAGGTAATTCACGGTCATCTCAGAAGTCACGGCGATCACGTGGCGAATTTTGTTCACCTTCCCCATAGCTTCATCGAGAATGGTCGCGATGATTCCGCCATGGCAGTGTCCGGGCGGACCGGTGTAGCGCTTGCCCAATCGAAAGCGGCAGACGAAGCAATTCCGCTCGTCGTCGTAAACGAAGCGCAGCTTCATGCCGTCAGGGTTGTCCGTTCCGCAGACGAAGCATGCGTTCTTCTGCATTTTTACGTAGCGCGTGTCGTGCCCGGATCCCTGCTTCTTGCTGCCGTGGTTCCGCTCAGATTCGTTCTTGCCAGATTGTTTCTTGCCAGCCATCGAAAGATTCTATCGCGAGGCGGCTGCGACATTGTTTATCATGGCATGCAAATTGTCGATGCTCAGGAGGTCGCAATGTCTCCCGCCGCTAGAACGCACGCTTCTTTCTCCGTTCATCCCAGCGTAGCCATGGTGCAGAAAGGGATCGCCGAACTGTCGCAAAAAACCGGGCGCTCGCTCGAAGAATGGATTGTTCTCGTGAAGAAGTCCGGTCCGCCGACGGAGAAAGAACGCCGCGAGTGGCTCACGAAAGAACACAAGCTAGGTAGAAATAATGCAACCTGGATCGCGGAGCGAGCCGACGGCAAGGGAACAGCGGCCTTTGATTCGCCCGACACGTACCTGAAGAGCGCCGCCGAATGGGTGGAGGCGCAATACTCCGGCCCACGAGCCGCGCTGCGCCCGCTCTACGATGAGTTGCTGAAACTAGGATTCTCGATTGGCAAGGATGTGAAAGCATGCCCGTGCAGAACCATGGTCCCGTTTTATCGCAATCACGTCTTCGCGCAGATCAAGGCCTCGACTAACACGCGAATCGATCTAGGCTTCGCTCTGGGCAACATGAAAACGCCGAAACGATTGATCGACACCGGCGGATATGAAAAGAAAGACCGCATCACGCGGCGGATTGAAATCAAGTCGAAGGCTGATATTGACGATGAGGTGAGGCGCTGGCTGATGAAGGCTTACGAGATCGATGAATAAGGAGACGATGCATTCTTTTCTTCTGGTCATGTCGATATGACCATGTATGTTATACTGTGACCATGAGGAAAATAGCAGCTGGAGAATTCAAGGCGCGCTGCCTGGCACTGATGGAGGATGTGCGGTCGACGCGAGAGCCGATTGTAATCACTAAGCGGGGCAGGCCGGTGGCCAAACTGGTGCCAGCGGAGAGCAAGAAGGACGATTGGATCGGCAGGCTGAACGGCAAGATGCGTATCGTCGGTGACATCGAATCCCCCGTCGTACCGCTCGAAGACTGGGAAGCGTTACGGTGATCCTGCTGGACACACATGTCGTGGCGTGGGCGGCGGAGGATCACAAACGACTCTCTCGTGATGCTGCTTCGGCGATCCGCAGGGCTAGACGCGGCGGCGGACTTGCCGTTTCCGCGATCACCGTCTGGGAGCTCGCCCTGTTAGTGTCTCGCGGCAAGGTGCAAGTCTACGGTTCTGTCGAGACATCGGTTCGAGCGCTGCTTGAGGATGTAACGGTGATTCCGATCACTCCGGAAATCGCGGCCTTGGCTACGCAGTTTCCGGACAATTATCCCCGCGATCCGGCTGACCGACTGATCGGCGCAACGGCACGCGCCGGAGGGTTGACGCTGGTGACGCGCGATGAGCGGATACGGCGCAGTCCGCTGATTCGGACAGTGTGGTAGGATTCCGTGATATAGATACCGAGAGGTGACTTGTGGGGTTCGTTTTTCTCGCAATCATCGTGATAGTTTCGCTGCTGCTGGCAGTTAGAGCGTGGAAAAGCTATGAAGCGGAAGTTCGTCGGAACCCTAGCGGCAGTGCGATCGACCCACTTACGTTCGCACCAATAGAGGACTTAAGCTCCTCCCACACCCAATCGTTGCAGCATGGTGATTTTGGCTGTGGAGGCGCCCACCACAGCGGATGCGACCCCGGTGGTCATGGCGGCTTCGATGGCGGCAGCCATCACTAGAACACCCTTAACAATTATTGCCGACCTCCAAAACCGGGCGAGGCTCCCGCGCCACACTTTAATCGCTAGTCGTAATACTCCAGCCCCAAATGCGTAATCAACTCTTCGCCCTTCAAGTGCCGCAGCGTATTCTTCAACTTGATTAACTGAATAAACAAGTCATGCTCCGGATACAGCCCCGGCGCAGTCATCGGTGACTTAAAGTAAAAGCTGAGCCACTCCTGAATCCCCAACCGTCGCAACTCCGGCGTGCGTTGCGCCAGATCCAAAAATAAAACCAGATCCAGCACGATCGGCGCGGCGAGAATCGAATCGCGGCACAGGAAGTCGACTTTGATCTGCATCGGATAGCCGAGCCATCCGAAGATGTCGATGTTGTCCCAACCTTCTTTGTTGTCACCGCGCGGCGGGTAATAGTTGATGCGCACCTTGTGATACATATTCCCATAAAGTTCAGGATACAAAGCCGGCTGCAAAATATGCTCCAGCGCGCCTAGCTTCGATTCCTCCTTGGTCTTAAACGATCCGGGATCGTCGAGCACTTCGCCGTCGCGATTGCCAAGAATGTTCGTCGAATACCATCCGCTCAGCCCAAGCAGCCGCGCCTTGAATGCCGGAGCCAGCACCGTCTTCATCAGCGTCTGCCCCGTCTTGAAATCCTTGCCGCAGATGGGCAACTCGCGGTCATGAGCCAACTCATGCATCGCCGGAATATCCACGGTCAAGTTCGGCGCGCCGTTGGCGAAAGGAACGCCCTCCATCAGCGAGGCGTAGGCGTAGACCATCGAAGGCGCGATATTTTCGTCGTTCTCTTTCATCCCCTTTTCAAGCGCCTTCACGCTCTGATGAGCAGCGCTCGGCTCAATGAAAGTCTCGGTCGACGCGCACCAGACGGTAACCAGGCGGCTCGCTCCGCTCGACCTCCTAAAGTCGCGAATGTCCTGCCGCAACTGCTCGGCCAAATCGAGCTTATTCTTACCCTTCTTCACATTTGGCCCGTCGATCTTCTTAACGTAGTTGTGATCGAAGACTGCCTTCATCGGAGTGATGGCGCTCAGCCGGCCCTTCACTTTGGCGAGAAGATCGCGCTCCAGGACGCCGGCGTTTTGCGCCGCGGCGTACATGTTGTCTTCAAAAATATCCCAACCCGTGAAGACGAGATCGTTGAGGCCTGCCAGCGGAACGAACTCCTTGATCTTCGGCGAACGGCCATCGGTGCGCTTTCCCAGTCGAATCGTCCCCATCTGCGTCAGCGAACCGATCGGCTGCGCGATTCCTTTCCGCACCGCTTCCACGCCCGCGACAAACGTCGTTGCCACGGCACCCATGCCGGGAAGCATCACGCCCAGCTTGCCCTTGGCGGGCTCGATCGCACCGTCACGCCCACTGCGGCTGGAAGATTTCAGGTCAGGATTGGCTTCTGATTTAACTTCAACTGTCGCTCGACTAACTTGCTTCGCGGGAGACTTCTTCACCTTCGCCATATTTTGGCTGCTTCCTTATAAGAACATCGGGATATGTGCAAACCAAGTATGTTCTCGCATCGGACGAGCGTTTGGCAAACGCGCGCGCCTGAAGCCGCAGGAAAGTCACTTCAATGGCATCCAGCAGGCATTGGATGGAGCTAGCAGTTGTTGTCGTCACGCTCCCCGCAAATGCGGCCAATCGATTTTTTTCGTTGGACGCTAGCGTCAAATTCTTTCACACTATTTTCAGTTCAGGGGCCGGCGAAGCAGCCGGCTTTCTGAACTCGATGTTTGCGTTCAGCCTTGTACGCTGCGTTGCAAATCTGCTGACCTCGATGTGCTCCACCTTAATCTGGGCCCACGTTCCGCTGCCGTAGCCGTGGCCGTGAGCTTCTTAGACCAAGGATTAAAGAACAGGAGAATGTATGAGATCAATCCGCAAATTCGCATATGCCGCCGCGTTGGGCTTGAGTCTACTCGCTATTCAGCCGACATTGGCCACTGCCGAGGAAGCGCGCGGCAGCTTCACCTTGACGCACGAAGTGCGCTGCCAAAACGTGATTCTGCGCCCGGGAGAATACACCTTTACCGTCGACACCAAGGGTTCGTTCGAGTTCGTTACATTGCGCGGATCGAATGGCGGTACGAGCGCGATGTTGATGGTGGACACGGTCGAGACCTCAAAGCCGGATCAAGCCAGCCGCCTCGTTCTTGTATCGCGCGAAGGGCAAAGCTTTGTCAGCGCCATGGAGTTGCCCCACTACGATATGTCGCTGCGCTTTGCTGTCCCCAGTACGGGCGCGTTGAAGTAAATCGATATTCAGCCGCGAGGGGCCCACATCCCATTCGCAGCTGTATCACCGGGAGCAGGTTCAACCCAGCCTGCTCCCGGTTTTTGTTTGGAGTAAGTCGATTCGTCGCGTCTTTCTTCCTTGCTTTTGGGGCGCTTGCTTTTGGGGCCGCAGCGGTTCACCGCTGCGATAAGAGCCCTGCTTTAAATGGAAGGCTTTAGCCGCTGAGGGAGATCAAAGCCTACGTCGGTATTCGCCACAGAGTCTTAGAGGAAGCCTGGCAGAGACGCGGGCTGGCCGCGCCTCTCCAAGACAGATGCCCTGTCCAGCTGGGCATCAAACGTCGATCGTGGAGGAATCCTTCAGTCGACTCGAGCCCCGCGCGAATTCTCTCGCACTTCATCGCTCAGAATAATCGCATCGGCAATGTCCTTCATTGGTTTGCGTTTCTGGCGGCTCTGGTGCTGCAGAGCCAGGTAAGCCTGCTCTTCGCTCAATCTCAACTCGCGTTGCAAAATCCCTTTGGCGCGCTCCACAACTTTTCGCGTCTGCAGCTGATCCGTGAGATTCGAATTGATTTCTTCCAACCTGGCCAATTCAATTTCCGCACCCACCAGAAAACCAATCGCAGAAATCAGCCGAATTTCTTTTCTCTTGTAAGTATGAGGAAGCCGATGCTGTAAGTTAATCGCTCCGACCACACGCCCGCGCGACATCAGCGGCACCGAGAGAAAAGCCTCGTAACTATCTTCAGGCAACTCGTGGAAAAATTGAAATCGCGAATCGAGCGCCGCTTTTTCAGCAATCGCCACCGGCTCGTGATGCTCGGCAACCCAGCCCGTGATGCCTTGCCCCACACGCAGCTTGAGGCGGTCGACAACGTCCGGATGCGCATTCTTCGAGGCCCGCAAAACCAAGTGCTCGCCCTCGATCACATAGATCAGGCAAGAATCGCACCGCACCAGCGCCGAGGCAAATTCGACGACCCGGTCCAGCACTTCGTGAAAACCGCCCATCGTCGCCAGCCGTCCACCGATCTCGTGTAATACGTCGACTGGTGAATCTGCCATCCAAGTAGCGTTGTCTATGATTGCGTTATCCATAGACTTATTATCGGCATCGCGCAGCCAATGTCGAATTCCAAATTTCGATAGCAGTCATCAAGGATTTCTGCCATCGATTTCATCGTTCTTTTACAATCTTTTGCAATCTTTGTGCATCTAGGCTCCCTCCAAAGTGCGAAAAGTGTTCCCCAACCAAGCTTCTGCAAAAAGGTAATCGAGCCGGTCCCTCGCGGAACCGGCTCGATTGCTTTGCTGAACGATCAGTTTACCGCCTGAACGGTCTTCGTTATGGTGCAACGGTTATGGTGACAGGTATCTCGTTAGTGAGTGATCCGGAGGTCCCGATCAACTCGATGGTTGTGGTTCCAGTTGGCGCACGCCGCGATGCACTCCACGTGATCGTCACGGTTGTGCTGCCGTTTGCCGGTGGCGTCACCGGGTTGGCCGAGGCCGTCGCTGACACGCCACTCGGGAATTCGTTCACGCTCAAACTAACAGCAGAATTGAATCCATTCACGCTCGTAACCGTGAGAGTGGTGGATACGCTTCCGCGTTCATCGATCGTGAAAGAAGAAGGTGACAGCGACAGGGTGAAGTTCTTCGTGCCCGAAGAAGAATTGACCGTGAGCGCGATCGTTGTACTGTGAGTGGTCGATCCCGATGTTCCGGTGATCGTCACCGTGGCTGCTCCAGTAGCCGCCGAAGCCGACGCCGTAAGCGTGAGGGTTGAGGTCACGCTGCCGTTTGCCGGCGGAGTCACTGGATTGGTCGAGAACGCCGCGGTCACGCCCGAGGGCAGGCCGCTCGCGCTCAGCGTAGTGGCGGAGTTGAACCCGCCCGTGCTGGTGATAGTGATGGTGCTCGTTCCGTTGGCACCTTGAGTTACGGTCAGCGAAGCAGGCGAAGCGCCGATGGAGAAGTTTGGCGTCGCCGTGGCAGTAACAGTGAGAGCGACCGTGGTCGTTGCCGTCAAACTACCGGACGTGCCGGTGATAGTCACCGTCGCCGTTCCTGTAGTCGCCGTGCTGCTGGCGGTCAGCGTCAGCACGCTCGATCCGGTGGTTGGATTCGTACCGAACGCTGCCGTCACGCCACTCGGCAAGCCGGATGCCGCAAGAGTCACGCTGCCGGTGAATCCGTTCACGTCGGTCACCGAAATTGTGCTTGAACCGCTGCTGCCTTGCGTCACCGACAAACTGCTCGGCGAAGCGGACAGCGTGAAGCTCGGTGTCGACGAGCCAGCAAGAAGGTTGATCAGGCCGGTGGTATTTGGACTGCCCCAGCCCGTGCACAGATCATAATTAGCGATAGCTGAATACGTACCGCAGCTGCCGCTGGTGATGTCGTGGAAAAGAGTCGAATAACTAGAGCCGAGAGCCGCCGGATAGATGATCGGATTAATGTAGCCGATCGTCTCGCCGTTCGCCGCCGCTTGTTGATTGGCCAGCGCCAGGTAGCCAGCCCACATCGGCGTCGCAAAGCTCGTCCCGCCATAGTCATTTGCGGTGCAAGTTGTTTGGTCGGCGCAAACGTAGAAAGTGAAGTTCGCGTTGGCCGATACATCCGGACCGTTCCGTAAGGTTGTGGACCCCTTGTTGGAAGAAGTAATCACGCCCGACAGCTTCTGCCAGGAGGGAATCGGAATCGAATCAGGAGAGATACCGCCGCCGCTATCTGCCCATGCGGTTTCCGATGCCCACGGGCCAGCCGCTTTGGTGGTGGTCAAGTCCGTGCCGCCGACGGAAACAATATTCGCATCGTCCGCCGGCCACGCCTCATTCGATGAAGACCAAGCAGAGCTGTCGCCCGAAGCGGCAAAGAAATTCTGGCCTTGAGACGCCATCTGCTCAAAGTACGGGTCGAGAGTGCTGGGGTCCGCCGGTGTCCAGCCCCACGAGCAACTAATCTGCTTGGACAATGGAGCGTCCGTATCCGTAACCATCGCGCTGATGCAGGCAGTGTCGCTGATAGTTCCCGATCCATTAGCTTTGACGCTGCCGCAGACATACATATAGAGCATGGTCGAGCCTGGGGCCATGCCCATCGCCTGCGTCATGTCGAGGGTCTGCTCCGTATCGTCACATGGGCTACTGCCGCTATCGACGCAGCTCGTGCTGTACCCGCCCGTAGAGATAAGGGTGGGAGTGTAAGGTTCCGTCTGCCCGACATTTTTGTAATACGTCGTCAGGTCGGCCAAATCCGTGCCCGCGAATTCGAAGAGGGCGATGTTCTGGCCGGAGCCGGTCAGCGCCGTTCCGCCGTAGTAGGCCGCGCGCATGTCGCTGCCCAAAAAGGAAGCCGAGGGGCCAGAGCCGGTGGTGGCATGAGATACGACCTTATCGGGATCGATCCCATGGGCCTTCGCGTAGTCGCTCTTCTTGACGTACATCGGATGCGGCTTGGAATCGTTGTCCAAACCGGTGATATGCCAAACCTGGAAGGGAAGGTCCATAGTTGGTTCGCGGTCCACTGCAAAGAATGTCCGGTCTTCGTTGGGGTCTTGATAGACACCCAGGTTCACGTGGAAGGCCTTCTCGATGTTCGCCACCGTGCCGCTGAGCCTTAGATCTCTGGCATCGCGGGTTCCGCTGATGATCTCAAAGCCGTTGGCTTTCGCGAAAGCAACCAAGGCATTCCAGTCTTCATGGCTGGGGCCGAACCGAGCTGTAAACTCCTGCGGCGTAAGGAACTGGTGGTAGAAGGAGGATGCAGGATCGTATTGCTCTCGAAGAAAATTTTGCAGCCCTGGCCGATCCCGCAGCGGCAGAACAATGTCGAAGCGCAGGGTGTCGGTTGGCGGGAGTCGGCCGACGAGCTTTGCCTCACCATTCGCAACCACATCGCGCACATGACGCGTTAACACGGACTGCGCCTGTCCGGGAATGGTGAACAGGAATAATGTAGCCGCACAAAGAAGGGCGGCCACTCTTGGGAGAGAGTGTTCAATTGTCTTCATTTTCTTTCCTCTCGCTTTTCCAGATTTCACATCGTCACTCGCGGCCTCACCCTTGTCTCCAACCAATACACGACCGCGAATCGCGAAATATTAACGCAGACTGAGTGTTTTGTTGAAATATTTTGTCCGTCCCAGCCGGACGGTCGGACACTCACTTTCCAGTCTAAAAATCACGATGGTCCCCCAATGTCCCCCTTTGGCGAACAAATGGCCGCACGCTTGTGCTATCGCCTTCCATGAGAAGGCCGGTCGGGGTCAAGTTATTTCTTGGTGGGTTTTGTTTTTCACTGATTCTCCTAGCCGAGTCGCCACTGTCGCCGCTGTCGCCACCCTTCCATCCGCACTCTTTGATGAGCGATTTTTGTTCGC
>DATHPO010000182.1:0-15587 GCA_035483835.1 Terriglobales bacterium | reverse complement strand
CACCAGCCGAAAAACCTCCTCCGGCACGAAGCGCGGAAGCATGACATGTGTTCCTCCCATGAATGTGATGGTATGAGCAGCTCCCCAACCGTTGGCGTGAAACAAAGGGATCGTATGCAACAGCACGTCTTCAAAGCGGGTGTGATGGTGCAGGGCGATGTTCATCGCATACATGTAAACGTTGCGGTGCGTGAGCATCACACCCTTAGGGTTGGCGCTGGTTCCGCTGGTGTAAAAAAGTTCCGCCACGGAGTTTTCATCAAATGCCATCAGTTCTCCGCGGTAGGGTGTGGCGGAGAGCAGCATCTGCTCGTAGGTCTGAACGGAGAGCCACCCCGCTTGCGGAAGCCCATCGAGTTGATGGAATGAACGCACTGTGGACAGGTCTCGCCGAAACGAATCCACGAGACCAACAAACTCCTGTTCCAGAAACAGCACCGCCGCTCCCGAATCATTCAGGATGTAGGTAAGCTCCGGCGCTGCCAGGCGAAAATTGAGTGGAAGCAAAACACAGCTCGCTTCCAGGACTCCGAAGTAGGCTTCGAGCAGCCGATGGCAGTTCAGGCTGAGAAATGCTACGCGATCGCCGGCTTTCAGTCCCGCGTCACGCAACGCTCCCGCTAGACGCCGCACACGATCGCCGAACTCAGCATAAGTAAATCGCCGGTCCTGACACACCACCGCGGTCTTGCGGGGAAACTGCTCTTCTGAGTAGCGAAGAAATCGCACTGGCGTCAGGGGGAGATTCATGAAAGTCTTACCAGGCGGTCTGGCCTCCATCGACGACCAGCACATGCCCGGTCACGTACGCCGAAGCCTCCGACGCCAGGAACACCGCCGCGCCTTTCAAGTCGTGATCGCCGCCAAAGCGGCCAATCGGAATCTTGGCCAGCAGGGAATCCTTACGGTGCTCGATGATCCATCCTGACATGTGCGTCGGAAACCATCCTGGGGCGATCGCATTGACCTGGATGTTATGCGGGGCCCACTTGCATGCCAAATCCTTGGTGAACGCGATCACTCCGCCTTTGCTCGCGTGGTAGCCGATTGCCTGCAATTCCGACGATGCTCCACCCAAACCCGCCACCGATGCAATGTTGATGATCTTGCCCGAACCCTGCGCGATCATGGCCTTGCCCACCGCCTGACAAAACAGGAAGGTGCCGGTCAAGTTGGTGGAGAGCACTTTGTCCCATTGCTCGAGTGTCATTTCTTCCACCGGGGCTCCCCACGACACGCCGGCGTTGTTAACCAGAATGTCGATGCGGCCGAACTTGGCGAGTGCGTCATCCACGACTTGCTGAATCGCAGTCTTGTCCTTGACATCGCATTCCAACGCAAGCGTCTGAACATCCAGGCTACGCAAGGCCTTCGCCGCCCCTTCGCAGCGCTCCTTTTTACGGGCGCAGAGCACCAGATTCGCCCCCATCTCGGCCAGACCCTCTGCCATCTGGCGCCCCAGCCCCATGGAGCCACCCGAAACAATGGCAACGCGGCCGGTCAGATCGAAAAGCTGCTTGACATTCACGCTTAGAACGGCCTCTCCGACCAGCAGACATCTACGAAAGTGATAGTTAATATCATATTAAAGTCACTAACGTCAAACATTGGTTGCGCTATTTTCAAATGCGGGACAAAGGCGAGTCTCGACGTCAGCATCACCTTCAGAACTAGCCACGTAAGCGGAGCACGGCCCGTCCCGACACCTCGCCGCGGCTCAACTGCCCCAGGACTTCCCGAACTTCGGCGAACGGGTGTGTCGTCACCCGACAATGGACGGTGCCGGCTGCTCCCATGGCCAGAATCTCGCGCAGATCTTCGCGTGTGCCCACGGCGGAAGCTTTGATCTGAATTTCGCCGGCGGCCATTAGAATTGGGGGGAACGAAATGTCGTAGGCGGGCAAGCCCACGGCCAGTAGCGTCCCTGTTGGCCGCACGCAGTAAAATGCCATGTCATATGCGGACTTTGCCGCCGAAGTGACGAGCGCGACGTGCACGCCGCCGAAGCCGCGTACTTCCTTCACTACGTTATTCGTCGCAGCGTTTAATGTTCGTACGGCCCCTAACGACTTCGCTAGTGCGAGTTTTTCTTCTGCGACATCGACCGCCGTCACTTCCGCTCCCGTTGCACGGCCGATCTGGACCGCGATGTGGCCAAGTCCACCCACACCGAAGACCGCCAGGCGCTGCCCGGCGCGAAGGTTCGCCTGCTTCAGGGCGCGATGAACCGTGACTCCCGCACAAAGCAGCGGTGCTGCTTGCTGCGACGAAAGGGTCTCAGGAATCCTGACCACATGGCTGGCGGGAGCCTTGGCATATTCCGCATATCCGCCATCCACCATAACGCCCGTGATGCGCTGACGCACGCACAGATTCTCGTTGCCTTCACGGCAGAATTCACATTGCCCGCAAGTCCACTGAATCCACGGTATGCCAACCCGCTCTCCCACCTGGACACTCTGAACTGCCGTGCCACGCTCAACTACCCGGCCTACGATCTCATGTCCCAAGATCAGCGTCTTCTTCACGATGCCGGCCAGTTGCGTCCAGTCACCGTCGGCCACGTGCAGATCGGAATGGCACACGCCGCACACGTCTACTTCGATCAAGACTTCGTCCTCGCCAGCCTCCGGCCGGGCGACTTCCTCGAACGCTAACGGCGTCTTGAATTCGTGGAGAACGGCGGCCTTCATCGTGTTTTCCTGTCTGACGACCCACTCAACGGGCAAGGAATACCGAAGCAATGTTGGAAAGCCTAGGGCTGGATGCCGCGCAAGAAGAACTCCACCGCGCTCCGCACCCGTTCCGTAAGTTTGTGCGGACCGGTGAGATCTACCGCCCATTGCCGTACGACCGTGTTGTAAAGCCCCTCCATGAACTCGGCCAGATGCACGACTGGAAACGTACGCGTCACTTCGCCTTGCTTCTGCCCCTGCATCAGGATTTCCCGCAACAGGCGGACAGCAGCCTCCTCCTGCCCCCGCAGTTCTGCCGACCGCACTGGATCCATGGCGCCCGACAATACCACCGCTTGCCAGAGTTGCCGGTCGGCTTCCACCTCTCGCGCCATGGTTAGATAGAAACGACGTAGGCGCTCGCTCGTGTGCGCCTTGCTCGAAACCTCCGAACGAAGCCTCTCGCAAATACAGGCATACCCGCGTTCTCCCACTTCCCGTAGAACCGCGTCCTTGGTTGGAAAATATCGAAAAAATGTAGGCTGGCTGATCTCAAGCGCTTGCACGATGTCGTCGATCCGCGTGGCCTCGTACCCGCGCTTGCGGAACAGCTTGATCGAGGTGTCGATGATCTGCCGCCGCAAGCGGGCTTTCTTCCGTTCCCGAAGTCCGACTTGGGGCTGCTCCCCCCCAGTCTCTCCGGTCACACTCCGTACGACAAGCACGCTTGACATGGCCTCTTTCCTCCTGCATCGATCAGCGGTACGTCTCCTACTGCAATTATCCCAAAATAGGAGGGTAACTATAACAAAATAGTCACTAACTTCAAGTGGACGGGCGGACCTGACTGATCACTTGGTACTGGTAGGAAATTCGCTACCGGATCGTTGTTTGTTGCGGGCTCCCCCCTTCAGGCTCTGCACATCTTTCGGCGTCTGCGTAGGTCATGGCAAACCTCAGCGCAGTTCCGACAGCAAAACCGACGCCTCTGAAAGAGTTGGTCTATTGACCGCCGGAGATCGTCAACCGATGAGAAAGATTCCACCTTCGTCGATCGAAAATCCTCCCAATGCATCGACCGCCTGATTCAGCGGAAGGTTCTCGCATTACATTAAGCTGACCCAATAGGATCTAGACTGCCCCGCCCATTTATAACTTCGGGATTTCTACGTCGTCTGCTTACTTGTGTCGAATTTCTAGGGGGGCTCGGGTTCGATCGAGAGGAAACACTTGCAGCTGCCATTTTAGCGGAACCGACGTGGGCATATAGCACTTGGTTTTGTCGCAAGCCTGATAATCCAGCTTTCCCGTGATCGTGAACATTCTGCCATCCTTTCCGAGCGACGCAGCAAACTCCATCCCGGAGTTCACCTTTGCATCCTGGCTGATTCGGAACGTCCCCTCGAAGACAGGCACGCGCTCGTTGATCACAGGCAGAAAGAGTGTCTTCGATTGTGGGTACAGCGCTGGTTCCAACTGCACTTCCGGTATGGGGTTGATCACTAGTGCTATCGGCTTATACCCCTGAGCGCCCGGCGCATACACATGCACATCCGGAGGCAGCCGCACTTCGGCAGCTAGGGTGATGCGAGTTCCGGGAACACCGGTGCGGTCGGATTGCTCGATGGCCAACTGAAGATTCGGGGCTTCGACGGTTTCGGTTATCTCCTGGCCTAGTTCGGGAAAAAGTTTGGCGACTATGCTATTTCCAGTAAGCCGCTCGCGGTACTTCGCTTCGAAGAACTTTTCTCGAATGATGCCTTTCGAGTCGACAAAGAAATAGCCGGGGCGCGCAAAGCCCTTCTGCATCTCGGTCGCCTCCTCATTGAAGACGCCATACGCTTTGATGATCGTGGACTCGGGGTCTCCCAGCAACGGGTACTCGATCTTTTCCCGGTCGGCAAAGAACTTTAGGATTTCTTGCGAGTCATAGCTGATTGCCGCCAGCTTGACCCCTTGCTTTTCGAATCGTGGCATTGCACTTTGCAGCTGGACCAGCTGCCCTTTGCAGAAGGGTCACCAGTCGGCGGAGCGGAAAAAGAGGAGTACGGTGCCGTTCGCGCCCTTTAACGTATCAAGAGTTTGTGTCCGGCCAAACTGGTCGCGAATGGAGAAAGCGGGAGCCTTTTGCCCGACGGCGAGTCCAAGGGACATCAACTCGATGGAGGCCAACTGTATGGTATCGCCACCGAGTGTTCCCCGGACGGTCACAGTATCGCCCAAGTGTGCGGCGACCTTTTCCTGCGGGTCAAGGCCGTACATAACCCGGCTCGTGTCATCATAGAGCGCCAGCTTCGCACCGGGCACATTCCTCGTGCACTCAGGAGATTCATTAAAGGCTTCGTCGGCGTTGCAGGCGCTGGACACAAGGACGCCGGACCACGCCCCGGGCTTGGTCGGATTGTTCTGCTGAGCCGATACGGGGAAGGCTATCGAAAATAGCAACACATGGAGGAAAAGGCGTTTCGCCGCAGCATCAGTTCTGATCGACAGCATCAATCCGGACCTTTCGCTCCAGTTTTGAATCCACCTACTTTACGCCCAGCAGTCTTGCGGCACAAGGTTTCCGGACTTAATCTGTCCGGTCATTATCGGGGGCCGGTGATAAAGGACGCGTGGTCGGCAACCCTTCCCTTGGGATTACTTCACGTTTGCCCGTAACATGGGAGAAGGGGAGATCATAGCTATTGCAGAGGATTCGCGGTCTTTGGCGCTTGTGCTGCGCGATTGTATTCTGCAAGCATTCCCGCGATTGCTTCCGTCCGGCCGCCTTCGCCCGCCTGTTCGATGATGCTGATTACGTCCTGATTGCCCATCCCCACGGCGCGGTGCGCGTCGTACTTTACTCCATAAGCGTTTAGCACGGGTTCACTGTAGCTTTTCGACGGCGGTCCGTAGGCTTGCCGCAGTCCGGCGAACAGCTCGCTAAAAAACTTCGGACGATATGCTTCAATGTTCGCGCTCGGGGCAACATAGACCATCTTTATCTTAACCAAATGGCCGCCGTCGAAGGTAACGTATCTGCTCTCATGGTCTCCTCGTCACCGTGGCCATCGTATTCCAGACGTGTCCTGCTGGTTGCTTGCTGCTTGGCGTGCATCTCTTTCGCGCAATAATCCTTTGCGTTGGTTTTAGACGCGTGGCCCACGTTCTTGGACAACTGGTCCAGACTTTTCCAGTCTTTTCTCTGGCATGCTCGAAGCATGTCCCCAACAAATCCCTCGGAGAAGAACTGCACTGGGTAATATCCAGGATCGTTTCGGCTAATGTCTGGAGTACCGTATTGGGCGAATCGGCTAGCGCGCTCACCAGCTTCACTAGCGAACTGTTTTCTTTTCGTAATCGGGCGGACGCGACGGTCGGCGCTGCAACTCTTCCGTGCAGAGGATCGACTCCAACGAAGCTCCGCCCTCTGGAATTGAAGCCTCAAGTGCAACATCATTCCGTGATGTGGTTGGCTCGCTCATTTTCACCTCGCGGAAGGGACCCCACTCGTGCTTTGCATATTTGGAGGGATACGAATCCCGCAGTCTAGGGTTGTTTTGGGGTAGCAGAGCTCTCTTTTACCATATTGCGGTTTGCCCCTGATACCACAATACAGTTGATCCGCTAGGCAGCATTAAGCTGGCGTTCCATCCCTAGTTTTCCTGAGGTCTTCAGCGATTCAGTGCGCTGGTTGTGGGCCAGATGTCGACTGGCACCCTGTCCCAAAATCCCCATTTCCCTGCATTCCAGTGGGTACTGGACGCATGCGACTTCACCACGCAAAACCGTAGGCAGGCGTTGTACCGAAATCTACACTTTCAGGTACACAGCGTGGCGGTCTAACACGCGGCGAACGACTGGAGACTCCTCACGCAACCTATAGCACCAAGCTTTCATGCTGACGGTGTGGTCGTAAAGCCGCTTTCCGATGCGTCGTTGTGCTTCAACACATGCGATCCTCAGAGCCGACAACACCCCCCGGCTCATAGAGGAATATGTCCGTATGTTCCTCCGCCGATATTCATCCCAGAGCCTGCCTCCAAAGCAGGTGAAACTGTCGATGTCCGCCTAGGTCTTGGACTGGAAACGTCAACCCCGCCGTCGCGGCCTTGAAGCCCAGCATCGCCGGAACCGATAATTCGCCATGCTTGAGACACTAACGCAAGACAATTCCGGCCCTTCGGGTGACTGTCGGACAACCGGGGAAAGCCCCGTTTTGCAGCGTTCGCAACTGCTTTAGGCCAAGCGTGGGCCGGCCTTCTCGGAACGAAAGGGGGCAAGACACTGGCTGGAGTCTCCGGTTCAAGAACCTCTAAGTAGTGAAGAGGCCTCTGCCTTGTCGCGACAGTGGCCGCTCGCTCTTTGCACTTTCTAGGAGCATCGTTTCAGTCGGTTGAGGCCCGATATTGTCTTGCGCTGGGTTGGGTCGTTTCCCAAAGATCAGGGGAGGATTTCGACCTGCCAGGGGAAGAGGACTATGAGACCCTGATCCCCTGGTCCCGAAACAAAGAAAATTCGACAAGGTGTTGTTTGTTCAATCCATGTGAGTGGTGCATTCAATCAGTCCCGCTTTCCGGGTTGGTCAGACCGCAGTAGTAACGACCAGGTGCAGTGCACTATTGGCACGTTGAACAATTGTAGGTGTCAACTCTATGGACGCGGCACTTCTGGGTGCGCAGCGTAATACGCATCCTGACGCGCATTCCACGCTTCCCACTTGCGCCTCTCCTCGCGAGTCGGGCGGCTGTACGCGTAATTGGGGTTGCCATCTGGCTCCGGGCCAGTGGCGGGGTCGTACGGTGCGTCATCGTGCTTATGAATAATGATGGTGCGCTTGTGGTTGAGTTTCGCGAGGCCGATTTCCTTCAGGGCTTTCGCAATCTTATACTTGTTCGCCTGCGTGGCGTCTTTGGCCAGTTCGCGATACAACTTTACGGCATCATCGAGTTCTCTTATTGGACGGCTCATTCTTTGCTCCTCTCTGGCTCATGCGTCTACTGATTGTCTGCCTCCTCATCTTTCATCTCTCGGTAGTCAATGAAGAGTCGGCCGATGGGCGGCAAACCTTACCGGATTAGGGAAGGGTTGCCCGTCATGCCGGATGAACAAAGTTTGGCGTTGGCCTCGTACTCATACACGTGAGGGAGGTCGGGAGACTCAACTCTGTGACCGAAGCTATTGGACCCGAACCATGACTTAGTAGAGCAGGTTTTCAGCTACAGCATCGACAATCACGCATGTGTTCGTCATTGCAGTGCGCGTAATTCTCGGCGCGAAGGTAACCCGCGTGGGCTCGTTCCTGCGACGGACCAGTCTTGACGAACTGCCGCAGTTTTTCAACGTGCTGAAAGGCGAGATGTCTCTGGTTGGGCCGCGCCCCGCCATCGCCTACGAACTCAAGGCATACGATATTTGGCAACGCGGTCGCTTACTCGAGGCCAAGCCCGGAATCATCGATGAAGCGGCATTACGGGTTTTCGGGCGCATCTTTTCGGGGCATCCATGAGAGTTTTTAGTCCAAATGGGCGACGGTGACATTGTAGTTGGCCGGGAGACGGTATTGTACAAATTCACCCTCGGCGCAGACGGAGCCTGCGTATGAAACAGCTTGGATACTTGCCGCGGCGGGAAGCCAGGCGTAAGATTGCGCGGTTTTCGAGTTCAAAAAAGGAAATTCCTGATAACATGTCTCCGCTCGGGAAGGAGGATCTATGCGAAATCCCGGACGTCTTCACACTCCTGCAAGTCTGCCCGCAAGACTCGATCAACACCTTAACTTGTATGCGCTCGCGGCGGGTGCGACGGGGGTCAGTCTGCTGGCTTTCGCGCAACCCTCAGAAGCGAAGATCGTTTACACGCCCACGCACAAAGTTATCGGAACCAACGGCCTTTATCCTCTCGACCTCAACGGTGACGGAACCATCGACTTCCTGATTCAGCAACAGGGATACCCTTTTTCCAGCAGCGGAAATAATGGGCTGGGTGCCAAAGGGGCGGTTGGCAATGGCGTCCAAGGCAACAGCATACTCGCCTCCGTGCTGAACCAAGGCGCACCGATTGGCCCGCGGCGAAAGTTCATCAACAGCAGCGGGACAATTGGTGCGCTAATGTTCAACGTAGTCTGCACCGTCGATCAGGGATGCTCGACAAAAGGCAAATGGGCCAACGTCAACAACGAGTATCTCGGGTTGAAGTTCAAGATCCACGGCAAGACCCACTACGGATGGGCGCGACTCAATGTCACTTACATGCCCCAAGGACACAGGATTACCGCGACGCTGACGGGTTACGCCTACGAAACCATCCCCAACCAGGGACTGCGCGCCGGACAAAGGCACAACGCCGATCACCAACCGACCAACGGCGGAGCGAACGTTACTGAATCGGCGGGTCTGCGCCTTGCCCCCACATCCGGATCTCTGGGTCGGTTGGCACGCGGCGCTCAATCCGTCACGCTCGGGAGGAGACCATGACTCTGGTCAGACTGCGCACCGAGACTTCGGCAGGCGCAATATGCTGCCGCACCAAGCTGCTAGCACTCGCGCTTGCAGGCTTGTTGTTGGTGGGCACGGGGGGGCAGGCGCAGACATTCACCGTGCTCCACAAGTTCCACAACGGTGGAGACGGAGCATTTCCATACGATGCTCTGCTCCTCGACGCTTCGGGCAACCTATACGGGACTACTGCAGGCGGTGGCTCGTTTGCCTACGGGACAGTCTTTGAAATTACCTCCAGCGGGAAGGAGATCGTCCTGCACAGTTTCTGGGGTGGAGATGGATTGCAGCCATGGGGCGACGTAGTTCGAGATGAAGCCGGCAACTTGTACGGCACCGCGTTGGACGGCGGTACTCTTGAGCAAGGACAATGCGACCATGGCTGTGGGACGGTTTTCAAACTGGACACGACGGGCAAGCTTACCGTCCTTCACGCCTTCACGCAAGGGGCGGACGGAGGACAACCTCGCGCCGGCCTCCTGCGGGACAACGCCGGGAACCTGTTTGGCACTACTACTACAGGAGGGACCGGATCGGGAGTAGTGTTTAAGATCGCCCCGAATGGCAAGGAAACTATCCTCCATACTTTCAGCGGGGGTCAAGGTGGCTGGTACCCTGAGGGAGACCTAGTCCGGGATCAGGCCGGGAATTTCTATGGGAGCGCACTGGGTGGCGCTTCTGATTACGGCGCCGTTTTCGTCCTAAGCCCCTCCGGCAAGTACACCATTCTCTATAGCTTCCCGGGAGGCAGCAGCGGCGCGTATCCGCTGGGGCGTCTGGCGTTAGACAGCCAAGGCAACCTTTACGGCGCAACCCAGAATGGTGGAGGTTCCTGTTACTGTGGAGTAGTGTTCAAGCTCGACAAGAGCGGGCATGAAACGGTCTTGCACACCTTCACGGGTAATCCCGACGGGGCCTATCCTGAACTGGGAATAGCCCGGGATCGATCGGGCAACCTCTACGGTACTACTTATGGTGGCGGTGACTCCTCAAATTGCTACGGCCTGGGATGCGGCACCGTGTACAAGGTAGGTGCGAAAGGAAAGGAGACGGTACTGCATAGTTTCACTGGAGGCAGCGACGGGCAAATACCGTTCGGTGGGCTCGTCCTTGACAAATCCGGAAACCTGTATGGCACTGCTCCTGGAGGGGGCGATTTATCTTGCTTCAAAGGGTATGGTTGTGGAGTGGTCTTCAAGCTGACGCCTTGAGTTTTGTTTTTTGCTTGGGGCGCTGCGAGTTGACCCGCGGTGCCAGAAGAGCGGCGCCCTTAGTTAACGAGGTGGAAGTGCTTGGGAGACACCCAGCGTTTTAACCAGCCAAGGGATGAATAATAATGAAATGGTAAAAGCAACGGTTACGGGCAAGCCGAAAGTTGAACCACCAAGAGCACAGCCGGGCCAGAAGTCGGCTTCTGAGAGATCGCCATTGATGTCCCCCAAGCCCGTTTCTGGATAGCTTCCGGTTTGCCGACCAACCAGAAACAACCAATTGAACTCCTGGGATCCCAGTGCAGGAACGCCGGAGGATCCGTCTCGCTTGAGCGTGGGCGATTGAGACCACCGCCAAGGTTCATGTAAGTTCTGGAACCCGCCTCTCCTTCGTCTTCACCGAGACCTCCGTCGGCTCGAAGCGCATAAGAATGAAGCGCATAAGAATAAGAATAATGTACCGCTTCTAGGCCAGCTACGGGGTGATCTCAAATACCGAGCCGAAGGTCGTCGTGCCGTCACCGGAAGTCGTTCCATAGAGGTTGCCCGCTGAGTCGAAGATCATGCCAGCAAGAGGATTTGTTCCCGGATTGTCGACGAAGCGGTGCAGCGCGGTTTGTCTCCATCCTCCCTTCGAGTTTGGCGCCAGCTCGAAGACAACGCCACAGCCGTTACCAGAACAAAGTTTGAGATCTCCACCTTGCGCAGTCGTGCCGAAAAGGTTTCCAGCCGCGTCGAAGATCACGCCGCCTAATGGCCCGGCCCCGTCTGCGTTCGTAAAACTGTGAATCACCGTCTCCTTCCACTTGCCGGTTGACTGGCTTAGCCTGAAGACCGTGCCATACCCAAAAACGCCCCCGTCAGGCGTCGTTCCCCAAAGATTGCCTGCTGTATCCATCGCTAAAGAGCCGAGGTCGGGAGCGCCGCCGTCATGGCCGCCTGTGAAGGTATGAAGTACAAGAATCGTCCAAGTTCCCTTCGCGGGCGTCAGTTTAAAAACGACTCCCACATCGTCCCGTCCTCCGTTCGCGGTGGTACCATAGAGATTGCCCTTCGGATCCAGAATCACAGGAGTGTAAGGCGAGCCGCCGTTGTCGCCGCCGGTGAAGTCATAAAGGACGTGTTCCGTCCAGATTCCGCCTGAGCCGGGAGTAAGCTCGAAAACCGTGCCCTCTTGGTAGGCTCCGCCCGAGACTGTTGTCCCATAAAGATTGCCAGATGAGTCAAAGATCAGCCCAGCAAACGAACCACTACCGTCGCGGCCTCCGGAAAAGCTATACAGCACACGCTCCGTCCAGCCACCCTTTGTAGGCATGAGCTCGTACACGACCCCCGAACCGCTAGTTCCTCCGGCGGTCGCCGTCCCATAAAGGTTTTCGGCCGCGTCGAGGATCACGCCTCCAACGGGATTGGATCCGTCAGGGCCGCCCGTGAAACTGTAGAGCACACGCTCGCTCCAACTCCCGCCGTCATTCCGGGTCAGTTTAAAGATCGTGCCGGTTCCATAAGTACCGCCGTCTCGGGTCGTGCCATAAAGATTTCCAGATTGATCAAGAACCAGGCTGGCATAGGGTTGGCTCCCATCAGTGCCGCTGAACTGATACAGCGTCTTGTACTTGCTTTGTGGCCACGCACCCGGCGCTGCCACTAGAACTACCACGATGGCGATCAAAGCTGCGCTCAGGTTTGTCAGGGTCTTATTGTGTGACATAAACTCCTCCTGCAAGCCACCACTGCCACAAAGCCTATTCACAAGGTCGGGAATGCTTGTCGAGCGCCAACATACTACACTCCGATCCTTCACGAAGCAGCGCTAAGTGGCGAAATCAGGCCATTTCACTCAAATCCCCTCAGGGAAGTCAGATGAGTGTAATCGCGATGTAACGCCACCCATCGATCACGCAAATCGTGAACCCGAACCGAGGGCGTCAACTGTGGGTCATTGGAGTGTCTTCACGAGTTCTACCACGGGTGAAAGAACCTGAAAATTGTCAGTCGTCATGCAAAACCCTCGAAGACTCTCGGCTCAAACTCAGAAAGGAAACCTCTGGTCGGGTGCAGGCACACGGCGGGGAGGGGTCGGATGCTCCTCGCCGTTGCCTATTTCGGTGGCGCCCGCAGGCTGTACGAACAACGCCGGATCAGGGACTGGGTCCAGGGAAAGCTCAACAATCTTTCCTTCCAGCTTTCGGTGCCCTTCCTGCAAACACCGTAGCTCATGAGGGAAAAAGTAATCCCAAAACTTCTGATAGTTGCCGTACAGGCAAGCGTAGTCCCCAAGGTGGCTGCCAATCGTCTTTGGCATGGTTGTTTGCATCAGGAGTCCGCTTTCCTTGTAGAAGCAAAGTGCGTATCTTTCGCCATCTTCCCCCGTCAGCGTGACTACGCATCGAATCGCGACGCCACTTACGACGTGATCCGTCGTCGCCTGGAAGGTGAATTCCTGCCACCACGAAGGGCTAAGCTCCAGGAGACTGGAGAACCGTTGAACTTCGACTGGAAGTGGGGGGCCACTATTCAGCAACCAGTGATGGCTCTTACCGCCGACTTCAACGCGACGCGAAGCGCCCACTACAGTCTCGCGCCGCCATTGCGTGTTCGATTCCCAGGTCTCTGTGTATGTGCCTTCCAGGACCGCGAGATCCCGCGTTATCGCAGTGAAAGTAGCTTTTAGCCGGAAAGCAGGCGCGCTCGGAGAACGTATGTCAGACAGATTCCGGGCTCGCTCCAGCAACGCCTGAGCCTTCGACTGCTCGTCTTGCGCGAACAAACCGGCGCTAAGCAAAGTACCGAGTGCGGTTAGTAGAAATGCGGCGGCACAAAGCTTCATCGCAGAGAGACTCCATTTGTCGTAGGGTAGCTCAACTGCGCCAGTTTTAGCCAGACTGTTGTGAGAGACTTTTCTTCATGTTCCGCCGGGTTTCCCGAAGGCTGCCGCGGGTATGCAACAATGCTGATCGACAAGCCACGACCGTTCAATGACGAGAGTGCTACTCTTTGGAGCCAGCCTGGTTCCAGTCGATAATGTTGGTGAGCTGCCAGGGATTTTGGTTGAGCTGAAACTCAAGCTGGCCATCCTTGTTGATGATCAGCTGCGAAGCTGGGTAGAGAACGCCCGTGCTCTTGTTCTTGTCCGAATCGTTCAAGTCGAATTCGCCAGCGGTCAAGTTGTAGGCGATGGTTCTGGAGTTACTATAAGCTTCACCGAATCGAATCAGCCGGTTCGTGGCGAAGCGAATTTTGCGGCCGCTGTCGGTGCGAATCAAGCGAATGTAAGCGAGGTCAGAACCAACCGTGCCGGTGATGGCAATGCGGCCAACGGGCTTCATCTTTTCTAGTGCGTCGACCAAACCCTGATTCTGGCCCTTCTTAAAGGCATCGACCAGGACCGCGCGGTCTTCCTCAGTGGAGAACTGGGAGATGATCACCTTGACGCTGACCATCTTGCCCAACTGCGTGCTTGTTCCCCTTGCCGTTGCGTCAATCGTCTCTATTTTCCTCTCCTCCTGGGAATTGGCTAGGGTGACCGCTGTCAGGAGCACAGTAGCGAGTAAAAGACTGCTGTATCCGAACTTGCGAATTGTGAACTTGAAATCCTTGCTGTGTGCCATTGTATTTTCCTTTCTGAAGCAACGGGCCTATGGCGTGTGCATCTGGCTTAGCTCTGCACCGGAATCTCCCTTTTTATCTAGGAAACCGCACCATGGTACACCCGTCTCGCCTGCTCTCGATACTGCGAAACGATTCTTGTCGAGCACTCAACGGCCTACCATCCGCATCGCCACAGCCCGAAGTGGCCCCAGATTCCAGCCCGTTTGCAACACCTTTCCTTCCTCCAACCCGTTATCAACCGGAGGCAGTTGCTGACTTGAGACGGGTCATTTCGACCGGTAACTGTCGCGAACAGGCCATTTCACTCAGATTCCCTTAGGGAAGGCAGATGAGTGTAATCGAGATGTAACGCCAACTACTGGCTAAGACCCGCCGACTTTGCTAAGGTTTCAAAACGCTGGCGGCTTCTGTTGCACAGCTTGCAGCAAAGCTATCGGCGTGGGTTGTTCTTACCAGCAGCCACAATGTCTGAGGAATTCATCGGAGCGAAAACATCGTCCTCGACATCTGACCACTGCGGTTTGACGATACGCACCGGGGTGCGCCATAATGGACGACCAACCACATAGCGGGCATCGGCCCGCGACTCCGTACTGATGGCAATCCGCCATTGGCAGACAGAAACCCTCAGCTGACCTTCGGAGGTTCTCGTATGAAACAAAAGTTCTCCACTCCCTTCGCTTACAGCGTTCTGACTCTCTTGGCTCTGTGCGCGTCCATGTTCGGGCAGGATCAGGCTCGCACGAGCCAACTCACCTTACAACTCAGATATGCTGAACCTATCACCCATGGCTCGGACCGAGCTACCCGCGCGCAGATCATCCGGTCCGGCAGGGCTGCCAGTGTGTTGCCGGTGTGGAACTTCCAAGCGCTCTCCACTCGCGACGGCAACATCTACGCTGGATCGATGGTAGGCTCAAACCCCGCTGTGCGCGGATCTGACGCGCATGTCAGCGTGACCGGCCAGGTTATGCCGATCATTCTTAAGCTGCACACCATCGGCGTCAGCTACAACAAGAAGACCGGGAAGATAAAAACTAAACCAGGGAATACCACTTTCGACCCGACGGTCGCTGACAACGTGTGCTTGACTGCTCCGAATAACATTCCCGTGAACCTTTTGCGGCAGGGTCCAATTCTGTCGGACGCCAAGTTTAATTTTGGTGGGACGGATGTGGGTACCACGCAGTATACAGATGCGTTCCAGCGGGGCAACTTTTGGAGCATGATCGACAGGGCGAACTATCACGTACGCCTCTCGCCGGTCAGGGTCTTGCCTCCGCTTGTGATTGATGTGCCGGCGAAGAGCGGCTTGGCGCTTTCTGGCAAAATCTTTGGAGCTTGCAGCTCCCTTGGGATTGTGGACATCAATCTGATTGACGCGGCCGTAGTCAAGGCGACCCTGACCACGCGTGGCATCACCCCGAAGACGTTCCCGATGTTCATGCTTTACAACAGCGGCATGTCAATCGGAAATCCAGATAACATCAACAACTGCTGTGCCGGCGGGTACCACGGTATTAATCCCGTCAACCCGGTCACATTCCAGACCTATTCTCCATTTGATTTCCAGACAAACGGCATATTCGCGGCGGCGGACGACACTGTGA
>DATHPO010000181.1:0-23376 GCA_035483835.1 Terriglobales bacterium | reverse complement strand
GGTAAGTCGGGCATTCTGGTGAAGGTCCATTCGGTCGACTCCTGGGAAGCGGATTGGTCAGCACCATCAGCTTCTCCGGTCTTGCTCGAATGGACTATTCACTTCTTGGGAACAACGTGTTGAAAGATCACAGCTGGCCCACCTTTACGTTTTTTGTAAAGGTGGGGACGACGAGGTCAGATGTCGCAGCTTTTCTTTGCGCCCACGGCTAAGCTCACTATGTGTCCAACCATCCCCGGCGCTTTACGGCACGAGCGACCTGCATTTCATCACTTGCAGTTGTTATCATCGGCAAGCCTGGCTGGCGAGCCAGCAACGGCGCGACCTGTTTCTGACAGTATTCGAGGAAGTGCGCCAGCGTTATGACTTCGTGGTCGTAGGCTATGTGGCCATGCCCGAGCACATTCACCTTCTCATCAGCGAACCGGAGAAAGGCGATCCAGCGCGGGTGATGCAGGCGATCAAGCAGCGCTTCTCGCGTCGCGTCCTGAAGTCGGTGCGCAAGCGCCGAGTTTCTGGCCAGCAGGAATTATTTGCGGTCGGAGCCGAGCACGTGTGGCAGAGGCGCTTCTATGATTTCAACCTATGGACGAAGCACAAACGGATCGAGAAGCTGCGCTACATGCACCAGAATCCGGTGGTGCGAGGATTGGTGCAGGAAGCGGAGCAGTGGCGTTGGAGCAGTTATCGAAGTTACGCTTTCGGGGAAGCGGGCGGGGTGCGAATCAATCAGTGGGGCGAGGCCAAGCTAAAAATCGCGACGCCGGCGGCCTGAGTCCCCACCTTTACAAAGAACGTAAAGGAGCAATCCGGGGACGAGCAATCCGGGGACAGATGGGACGTTTCCGAATTCCTTGTGTGGCCGGCCCACCTCCCTGCCCGCCTAATAACGAGATTGCCTTATCCTCTCGTTTCTTTGGAGGGCGGGTGCACCCTCTCGACCCAGAGCTCATCGCTTTCTTATTGACTGTACGCTGCGTGCCAGATATTCTTAGTCAAGACGCGTTATCCAGAAGATAACGCTTGATCTTTGACAATCTGGTCGAATCTGACTATGCGGTTTCTCGAGCAGTGCCCTCGTTGAGTTTCTCAGCTTTTCCCCGGAACCGGCTGGCCCTGCTAGTAGAAGTTCCAGGCCCAAGCCCACAACGGGACGCCAGTCCGCGGCGCCCGACGCGTAACTCCCATGTTCTCTAGATTTTGCGTATAACTCCTTTAAACTCAAAGATCTAGCACATAGTCGCAAAATTACTCTTTTGTTTTCAAGATTTTGCATAACAAAGGGGGGAGGGGGGCACCCAGTACTAAACAGTAACCTTCCCAATGTGGAATGCCCGGCAGCCCAGGTTCGCGTCCGCCGGACGCTTAATCCAGGCTGACGATCGCTTTCGCAGGCGCGCCCTTTGTTTGGGTTTCCCGATCGGGTGAAAATCTTTTCACCGTAGCGCGAACCGGCGAGCGGCTTTATACTGGTGGCCGTTTTCTCTGTCAAGGGGAGACGCCGATGTCTTTCCAGTCTGCACCAGTGAGTATCCGCATGAGTTGGATCCGCAAATTCCTCGTCATGGCTTTTGCCGTTATCAACGTGGCAAGTTTTGCCCAAAATCCCATCACGCACGTCGTATTCATCGTGAAGGAAAATCATTCTTTCGACAACCTGTTCGGCACTTTCCCGCTGGCGAACGGTGCCACGCAGGGGCTTTGCGGCAGTAACAAGGTTCAACTCGCCAAACCGCCGATCCCGCCTCCCAACGTCACCCACGAATGGGGCGCTGCGCACATCGCAATCAACAGCGGAGCCATGAACGGCTTTTGTTGGGCCGACAAGAAAAGTCCCTATCAACCTTACGTCCAGTATCAACAAGCAGACCTTCCCAACTACTGGACTTACGCCTCGACATTTGAGCTGGCCGACAACATGTTTAGCTCCCTCGAGGGGGCGTCGTTTGGCAACCATCTTTACCTGGCTGCGGCCACCTCGAATCAGTTCATCAGCAATCCGCCCTCGCCGGGGGCAGGCGTCTCCTGGGGTTGTGACGCGCCTCCCGGAACCAAGGCAAAACGATATGTGGAGGGTCGAATCATAGGCACGTTTCCCTGCATTGACTCCATGACCCTGTCCGACTTGCTGGATGCCCAGGATTTCACCTGGCACTACTATGCAGGCGAGGAGCACTCGAGCGGATATCTTTGGTCGATTTTCGACTCAATCCCGCATATACGTTACGGAGATGAATGGGCGACCAACGTCAGCCCTCCGGAACAGTTCGCCTCCGACGTCGCAGCCGGCAAGTTGGACAATTTCACCTGGGTGATGCCAAGGTTTGCTGAATCTGAACACGCCCCGTCGGGCCTGTGCCCTGGAGAAAACTGGTCGATCAGCATCATTAACGCCATCATGCGGTCGCCCTACTGGTCAACCACCGCAATCTTCCTGGCGTGGGACGATTGGGGAGGTTACTATGACCACGTGCCGCCACCGAGCGTTGACTACTTCGGACTTGGTATCCGGGTCCCGCTGATCATCATCTCTCCGTATGCGAAACCGGGGATCATTCACACGCAGTACGAATTTGCCAGCGTGCTTAAGTTCGCGGAGCGGACATTTGGTCTTCCTACTCTGACGCAACGCGACGCAGAGGCGAACGATCTGATGGATGCTTTCGACTTTGGACAGACTCCGCTGCCGCCCCTAATACTCAAGCCGCGAAAATGTCCTGCCGCCCCGGCGCCAAGCGCGAAAGACTTGGAGGATGACGACTAACACGAGTTGAGAAAGGGTAGAATCCGTGCGGTAAGATCCGCACCGGGTAATACGATTGGATTGACGATTAGGTCCATGTCCTTTAGTAATCAACCAGTTAGCTTACCCTTTGTGGCAAGATAACCCTCGCCGCGCAACTATCGTCTAAAGTCCGGGTTCTTAATCCTACAAGCCGCAGAGTCTATAAAGATCAGTGACCAGATCGAAAGAAAAAAGGAGAGACTGATAAACTATGACGAACCACACAAGAATGAGCTTATTGAGCGCGGCCTTAGCTGCGTTCTTGTTACCCGCCGCGGCACAGAATGGGGCCAGCACTCCAGCCCCTGCGAGCACTCCTTCATCCGCCAGCACTCCTGCTTCGGCCAGCACTCCTGCTTCGGCCAGCACTCCTGCGAGCACGCCAGCGCAAAATGGGCCCGAGACTGGCAGACAAGTCCAGCAACGCAAAGAGAAGCAGCAGGACCGCATTGCCAACGGCATCGGCAACGGTTCACTGACTTCGGGCGAAGCCGCGACTCTGGAAAAGAAGGAATCGCAAATAAACCAGGAAGAGCGGGATATGAAGTCCATGGACAATGGCGGCCTTACCAAGGCCGACCGGGCCACCCTGCAGCAGCAACAGAACCAGGTATCAAAGCAGATTACCCAGGACAAGCAAAATGCGAACGTGCAGAACACCGACCCGACGACTGGATACGGGAAACGGCGAGAGAATCAGCAGGACCGCATCGCACAGGGAGTGAAGAGCGGCCAGTTGACCGCAGGTGAAGCCAGCAACCTGGAAAACAAGGAACACGGGATCGCCCAAGAGGTTCAAAAGGATCGCAACGCCAACGGTGGCACTATGACCACAGCTGAGCGTCAACAGGTCAGAGCCCAACAGCAACAATTGTCCAAGCAGATTCACAAGGACAAGCACAACAACCATCATCAGTAAACAGGAAGAAAGAAGGAAGCACAAGAAACGCCCCAGCTCTGTCTGGGGTGTTTCCTTTTGCCTGCCCGATGCCATGGCTCGTTCGGATTTGGTACCGTTTGGGTTTCCCGGATCTGGGAGGGCATCGCGTGGAGACAAGGGAAACCGGGTTCATCCAAATTATCATCTAAGTAAGCGACTCGATTGGAGAGAAGGCACATGACGCGAGCCAGGATGTTCTTGCTGTGGGGTTTACTGGGATGTTGCGCAGGGGGCCTGGTCAGCCTCAACGGCTGTGGGGGCGGCGGCGGAAGTTCGACTACGCCGCCGCCACCGCCGCCGCAAAAGATTCAGCACGTGGTGGTCATCTTCCAGGAGAATCGAACCCCGGACAATCTTTTTCAGGATCCAAAGTTGATCGCGGCCGGTGCAGACATCAAGAACGTCGGCCTAAATTCCAAGGGCGAGCAGATTACGCTGACGCCCGCGCCGCTGGCAAGCGACTTTAATCCGGATCACTCACATTCTTCATTCTTGAACATGTATGACGGGGGCAAGATGGATGGAGCGGACAAAATCCCCGTGGGCTGCAACCCCAACGCGCCGCCGCCTTGCCCCCCGCCCCATCCCCAATTCACTTACGTCGACAATTCCACTGGCGTTCTCGCACCTTACTTCAAAATGGCCGAAACCTACACCTTTGGCGATCGCATGTTCCAGACTAATCAGGGGCCCAGTTTCCCCGCGCACCAATTCATCATCGCGGGAACTTCCGCGCCCGTGCCGCCAACCGATGCCATGAGCCAGTTCTTCGCCGCGGAGAATCCGCTGGGCATTCCAAACGGGGGAGGAGATACGCACACCGGCTGCACTGCTCCTCCGCAAGAAGTCGTGCAACTGATCGACTCCACCAACCCAGATCCTCATACCAACGAAACGCAATCGATATATCCCTGTTACGATCACCCCACCCTGACGGATTTGCTGAATGCCAGTCAGATCAGCTGGAAATATTACGCGCCGTCACCCGGTTCGATCTGGACCGGCCCCAATGCCATCCAGCATATGTGTGGGCCCAATGCGGCCCCTCCCAACGCCACCCAGTGTATCGGTTCCGATTGGACTAATAACGTCGTTCTGCAATACACCCAGGTGCTGAACGACATTGCCAATGGACAACTGGCCAGCGTGAGCTGGGTGATTCCGACCGGGGCGGTGTCTGACCATGCCGGGATCAACGACGGTACCGGACCTTCCTGGGTGGCCTCGGTGGTGAACGCCATCGGCAACAGCCCGTATTGGGCCAACACCGCCATCATCATCACCTGGGACGACTGGGGCGGCTTTTACGACCACGTTCCGCCGCCTTCCATCCTCAACTCCTATGAATACGGTTTCCGGGTGCCGCTGATCGTGGTCTCGCCCTACGCCAAGGCGGCCAACATCTCGCACACGTTTTATGATTTTGGCAGCATCCTGAAATTCATCGAAAAGACTTTCTCCCTGGGCACCATTGCCCCCGGCGCCTCCACTCCGTACGCCGATACCTTCACCCAAACCGGCGACCTTTCGGATTGTTTCGACTTCAATCAGACGCCGCTGACCTTTCAAACCGTGCCGGCCAAGTATGACGCCAAGCATTTCCTGGAAGACAAACGGCCGCCCACGGATCCTGACGACGATTAATCGTCTGAGGGGTCAATGAGAATGCGCGGGGCAAGTGGCCGTCGAGGTTGAAATCGGCGACCACGCAAGCTTCCGGGGACAAACCCGGGGAGACAAACCCGGGGACAGACGGGACGTTTCCTGCCTTCCTCAGAGCTAAAGCAACACAACCTACACTTTGGGGCTGGCCCAGCCTTTCGCCGATCCAACGAGAATTGGGGTGCCCCACCCTTTTCCGCGTTCTGTGCGGAAAGGGTGGGTGACGAGACTCTCAGCCCCGAAGGTCCATGCCGGCCTCACTGGGTGTTGAGCAGGATAGCGACTTTGCCGTTCTCCTCGATCGGAATGGCGAGGTCGCGAGCGCCGTCATGGTTGAAGTCGCCGGCGGCTGTGGAGTAGCCGCCGTTAGAGCGGATGGCTTCCTTAATCTCGATGCCCGGCGAGGGTGAGTTATTGGTTCTCGATCCAGATGGGTTTGGCGCCGATCGGCACCTGTCCCCCCGTGATACTGGTTTTGCTCCCATCCAGAGAAAGATAGTTGGTGTATTCGGAGCCAACGCCGTATTTGATGCTGCCGCAGACGCCCTTATGGCAGGTTTGAGAAGTATCCCAGATCGCCTCGGCGATGTAGCCTCCGGAACGGTTGAAATTGCAGGTCCACGTGGTCCCGGACACTGCGCACTGGCCGTTCATGATTGCGCCCACCATCCACTTGTACACTTGCTCGTAAGCGATGCCGGGTTTGTGCAAGGTTCCGGGGTAGTTGCGATGGTGCGGGTCAGAATTCTGGGTCCAGAGCGTGCCACTGAGTTGGTTATTGTACATGTACCAAAAGACCCGCTGAATCGCAGCGGACTGGTGCAGCAGCAAAAGTTGCGCCAGGAAGGCAGACTGCAGGTCGGGATCGTAGAAACAGGTGGCTGAAGTAAATCCCCAGCTCACTTCCGTATCCCACAGGGGCTTGCTGGACTGCCCGTAGGTTGCCATGACCGAGCGGACGTTGCCGATCAGCTTCAATTCGTCGGAGGCTTTGGGATACACACCGCAGACCGCTCTATAAATATATCCGTGGTAAGTGATGACATCTGCATACTGGGCACCGCCAGCGGCAAAGTAGAGCGCTTGCCAAGGACCGTAAATGGGCGGGGTCAACATCACCGCCTGGGGATCAAAGCTGAGAATGACGCTGCGAGCGTCCTCGGCCATACGCACTAACTGGGCCACGGTACCGTTCCAGTAGTATGCGTTGTGGGGTTCATTCCAGATTTCCCAGTATTTGATACGGCCCGCCGAGTGTGCGGCAATGGCAGCGACCCAGTTCTTCCATATCTGGTCGGGCCCGGTGCCGTCGGCATTCAAATCTTTCGGAGGATCACATTCGCCAGACCCCCAGCCCGGAGGACCGCAAGTCGGATCATTAGGATTGGAGGAGGCCCATTGCGGGGTCTCTGCCAAGGTGTACATAACGTCGCCGACGTGAAACTTCTTGGCATCATTGAGCCATTCATCCAGCAGAGTCCAGTCGTAGACCCCATCCGCGGTGTTGATTTCCGCCCAAGCCACGCCTGCGTCCCAAAGCCGCATGCTTCCGATGGGCACGACGGGCCAGGGGTTCGACCACCATTGCGGCGGCTGGAGCGCAACCCCCGAATTGGCGTGCATGCCAAAATAGCGGGCGGGCACCTGGGCCGCGGCGGGTGGGACCATCTCGATGAGAAAAAAAATCGACGCCAGCAGGGCGGCGGCATAATTTAAATTTCGCAGCAACGTTCTTGACACTGTGGACTCCTCGCCAAAAGCTCAGGCAACTGTGGTGGAGGTACCGTCAGAGTCTAAGCGTGGCGATTCAGGGCTGACAGGTCTCGGAAGGGCAAGTGAGATGATGATCTTTGTACACAGGAAACAATCCCACAGGCTGGAATCGACTCCGAGTCGCCACGACGATGCATAGCAATACGTTATGATTGGCGGTGACCGCAAATGTTACTCTTGCTGACTGTCTGATCGGCAAGGATATATTCTTGCTACCAACTACAATTTCGATTGGCGCCCGAAAGGAGAGATAACATGCCGAAGGCAATCTATGCAGTAACCGTGCAATTGCTTCTTTGGGCGGCAACTCCGGGTGGACAGCAGCGGACTGACTGGATCAGTACGTTGACGGACCCGGACATACAGTATCGCCCGCAAATCTTCGATGCGTCGAAGGTATGCTACGTCGAATTCCGAGACCAACAGCAGGGAAGTGGACCAACCACGTTCGATGTAGCCGTGGATTACACGTCGGCCGAATCAGATCCTGACAAACAGCCGGCCATAAAGACTGACAGTGAGCACATCGCGACCACAGCTACTCAGACGGGCAGTTCACGGATCGCGAACTGCTCGGGAATCGTTGCCGCTCGTGCCAGCTTTGTCCGACGCCACTGAGAGCTAGTTATCGTGCATCCAGGGCAGGCGTTCGGCGAAGCTCTTCCCGCCGCAAGATAGACAGTCCGGTTGATCCCAAAGACTTCACAAAAATGGCAGCACGGAAAAAGGGGAGTTGGAGCGTACCGCGAAGTGACAACCGCGGTTATGCCCAGCACGGGGAGCCAAACGAGTGCGATCCCGGCCGCGTGGTTAAGAGAGTGTCTGCCCATCAGACACTCAGCAAAACAAATTCAAGGTTGGTGAGGGAATTTACCTGGGAATGTCGCCTTTATAAGTGAGCGGGAAAATAACCGGCCGGACGGCCAATTCCGATCAGATAACCATAATAAAAAAAGAGGAGAGAAAAATGAAATTAAAATCACTTGCGCTTGGCTTAGGTTTTGCGGTTCTGGCGTGTGCGCCCATGTTCGCCCAGACATCCTACAACTTTAAGACCATCAACTATCCCAAGGACACCTTTACTCAGCTCCTGGGGATCAATCTAAAGGGCGAAATCGCCGGCTACCACAATGTGAACGATAACAAAGGGTTTACCTATGAGCTTTCGACCAAGAAATTCAAGAACGAAAATTTCCCCGGCTCCATGGCGACCCAGGTGATCGGCATCGATTTCGCGGGTGGGACGTGCGGTTTCTATGTCGACCAAGCGAACGTCACTCATGGTTTCCTGGATGACAACGGCAATTTCAAGACAGTCGATTTTCCGGGAACGCCCTTCAATCAACTTCTCGGCCGCAACGACAAGTCGCAGGCAGCTGGCTACTATAGCCAAACCGCAAACGGAAGTGGACCTTTTGTCCCCTACGTTTACGACATCAACGGCGGTGTTTTTGAGGTAATCACCATTCCGGGGTCAGTGAGCGCGCAGGCGACGGACATCAACTTCGCGCAACAGGTTACCGGCTTCTTCATCGACTCCAACCAGGTGAACCATGGCTGGTTGCTGAATGCAGGAACGTTGATTCAGCTGGATTATCCCAACTCGATCTTCACCCAGGCGACGGGTGAAAACAACCAGGGGCAGGTAGTGGGAACTTACCAGGATTCGTCCGGTGCCTCGCACGGCTTCGTCTACAACATCCGGACTGGACAATACACTTCGGTCGACGATCCCCACGGAATCGGCGTGACCCTGGTTAACGGCATCAACGACAACGGTGACCTCGTCGGCTTCATCATGCCGAGCAGCACTTTGGCATCGGGATTCGTGGCCACCCCGAAGAAGTAATACTCAAAGAGGATGCTGCAATTTTAGCGGTGCTCCTGAGAGTAAAATAGCGCCTTGGAAGCTTGCAAACCAGCAAGCTCCAAGGCGCCGGTTTTTTCATCCTAAATCTTGTTTCCTGACGTGCCCCGCATTCAAGCAGTGCAGGGTCGGGCAGGGAAGCCGTTGCTTTAGGGATTGGTGTCCAACCACCGACCGCATCTCTCGTCCTGAGGGTAAACTTTTTCCCTGTGAAGAGGTTTTCAATGGTGCTATCCGTTTCTGCGCACCGATACATAGCGGTAACGTCCATTAAGGTTACTAACGTGCTAGAGAAACTTTCTATCGCGCATGTTCTCTAACAGCTCAGGCGTGAGCTAAATGCTTTCGCTGGCGCGAATTCCGGAGGTCCCGGGCCGCAGGCAATGGAACCTTCGGAGTTAACACATCCATGATTGGCAGTGGCACCGCGATTGCCCCATAATGTTGCCCGAATGGGAAAGTCGTGGAGGGGTTTCTGTTTACATTATTGCCGTTGCCGCAGTCACGCTGGAAATCGTTCGTGACTGGGTGGAGCGTGCAGGCTCTCTCGTTGGCAGGTCTTCTCTTTGTTAGCGTCCGATTCCGCCAAGATCTGATCCCACCCGCAGACTATCGAGTGACCAATCTCGTGTCCCAGGAACCGCTGGTTCTGCACGAGCAGCAGCCCGTAATCCCACCCGCGTTGACGCGGTCTAAGCCGATACCTGAAAGCAGGCCCTCACCGGACAGCGCGCCGGCGGTGGCGGCACTTGTAGTCACGCCGCAGATACGCGCCACACCCGAGCGCAAGCCGGCGGAGCCTGATCGCCCTGCGCCAGAGCTGAAACTCGACAGTAAGATGCCCGTGATTCCCACTGCACCGGCGGCGAAGGTTGTGGCCGTCGGGACTTTTTCCGCCAACGCTCCGGTTACAGCAACGCCCATTAAAACCGCCGCAGCAGTGCAGACCGGCGGCTTCGGCGATCCTAACGGCATTCCTGCGTCAGGGCATAGCCCGGTTGCCAACATCCGCGCCAAGGGAACGTTCGATTTAGCCAGTGGATCGGGCCCTGGCAATGGAACGGGAGGCACGAACCCGAGCGTGGTGATGAGCTCCGGATTCGGCAACGGGGCCATCGACACTCTCAACAGCGCTAGCCTCCATCCGAAAACCGAATCGCACCCGCCGGGCAACGGAGCCAACACTCCCGTCGAAATCACCTTCGAGCCTAAACCCGATTACACGGATGAGGGACGGAAGCAAAAGATCAACGGAGAAGTTCGCCTGGAGGTGTTGTTCAGATCCGACGGGCGAGTCCACGTGATACGAGTGTTGCAAGGGTTGGGGTACGGGCTGGATGAACAGGCGGTAAAGGCCGCCGAGCAAATCAAGTTCAAGCCGGCGTTGCATGAGGGCCAGCCCATTGATTCGACGGCTCTGGTCCACATCATTTTCGAACTTATTTCGTGAGGAGCGTTATGCGCAGTTTCAGAACGATTGTCTTCTTGCTGCTGGTATCCGCGACGGCAGGTGTCGCGTCCGAAACCCCGAAGCCTTCGCCGGCTCTCTCCTTCGACCAAACCGTCGACCGGGTGGTCGCGCGCGAACGCGGGTTTGTCGTGACCATGAAGCAAATGCACCCTCTGGCTGAAACTTATATCCAGAACCTTCATGAAGACAACGATCACAACGTCGAGCCGGTAAGTGATCAGTATTTCCTGGGGCGGCTTGACTTGAATGACGGTATCCGTGATTCAGTCTTCCAGAAGCAGCACGCGGGATTTCTCCATCACGCTTTGAAGCCCTTCTCAGCTGCTCTGGAGTACAAGTTCTTGCCGCAGGGCTTCGCGCAGATGGTGGTGCTCGATGCAGACTTCCAAAAAAGTAATTATCGTTTCACATTTGTGCGGCGCGAGTTTCTTGGCGAAGCGCGCTGCATTGTTATCGATGTCCAACCCGGCAAAAAAGCGAAAGAAGGATTGTTTACCGGAAGAATCTGGGTCGAAGACCGCGATTTCAATATCGTCCGCTTTAACGGGACCTATTCGGGCCATCCAGACACCCATTACCTGCACTTCGACAGCTGGCGGTTCAATCTGCAGACTGATGTGTGGCTGCCTTCCTACATCTACGTCGAAGAATCAGGCACAAAACCCAACAGCGCACTATTCCACGATCTGTATCTCAAGGCACAGACGCGTTTATGGGCTTACGATCCGGAACTCCTGAATCATGAGGAAGAGTTCACTCAAATTAAAGTTGACAACTCGGTGGACGATCGTCCAGTCGCCAAAGACAATAGTCCCGTCGAAGCCCAGCGTATGTGGGAACGGATGGCAGAAGACAATGCGGTAGAACATCTGCAGAAGATCGGTCTGCTTGCGCCTACGGGCGATGTGGACAACATCCTGCAGACTGTAGTCAACAACCTTATCGTCACCAACAAGCTTCAAATCGAGCCTGATGTGCGCTGCCGTGTGCTGCTGACGCTGCCTCTGGAATCGTTCACGATAGGGCACACGATTGTAGTCAGCCGGGGTCTGCTGGATGTTCTGCCGGATGAAGCCTCTCTGGCGATGGTTCTGGCTCACGAACTCGGCCATCTTGTGCTGGGTCATCATATCGATACCCAGCTGGCCTTCAACGACGGCTTCTTCTTTGCGGATAAGGATACCTTCCAACGTCTGCATTTCGAGTTGGATACCGCGTCCGAGGGAGCTGCCGACAATAAGGCTATGGAGTTGCTAGGGAACTCACCGTACAAAGACAAACTAAGCAATGCAGGCCTGTTCCTCAAAGCACTACACGATCATGCGCCCTTGCTCACCAACTTGATCACACCGCGGCTGGGCGACACTATGGCGAGTGGAAACACCACCCGAATGGCCGCACTTTTCTCGGCCGCGCCAGCTTTGCAGAAACAACGCCTCGATCAGGTTGCCGCTCTTCCAATCGGTAGCCGGGTTAAGTTGGATCCGTGGAGCAATCAACTGACGATGATGAATGCGAAGCCAGTTGCGCTTGTGTCCCCGAGGGAGAAGATGCCGTTCGAGGTGACTCCATTTTTCCCCTTTCTAACCTACAGCCAGGCTGACAGAAAACTTGTAGCCCGGGGTCCGGTAGGGCCCTAAACCGGTTGTCGGGCAACGTGGGCTGTCCATCGGCGGTTGGAATTAATGCCCGCTCCTTAACTCGTACTGCCGATCAGAGAGGACTTAATGAAAAACGCAATGAGGACCATCGGGAAGGTTTGTTTTTTCGGGTTCGTGATGGTAGCGCCCGCTCTGGGGCAAAGTCGGCTGCAATCGGCGCCGTCACCTGCGGTCACCGGGCCAACCTACAATTTCGGCGTCGGCTATACCTACGTCTCGATGCCGATGCCCGGGGCCGGGCGTGCGAATTTCAACGGCTTGGATTTTAGCGGAACCATCGGTCTAAGCCCGCGCTGGGGGGCGACGCTGGACTCCAGTTACCTTTATACGCCCGAGGTCCTCGGTACCGGGCACCAAGGTTATATGGTGAACCTTCACACCGGTCCAGTGTTCTATCCGGTTGCGCACGGAAATACCCGCGTGTTCGTTCACGCCCTGGCCGGTATGGCTCTAGTCGACGGGGCAGTACCAATAACGAAATCTGAGGACTTTCATGGCTGGCAGTTAGGGCCGTCCTACGCGTTTGGGGGAGGAGTCGAGCACCCGGTTTCGGGCCAATTAGTCCTCCGCGTGATCGGAGATTACCTGCGCTCAGACTTTTATGATGCTGCCGGGGCCGTGCAGCCCCAGAACAATCTTCGGTTGACCGTGAGCTTCGTCTTTCGCCTGAAAGAGCGGGCACACAGATCCACGCAACTACGGTGATGGCACTGGCTGCTAACCCATGTATTCTGTTTCCATCCCGCAGTCATCCGGGTAAACCCGTGATATATTAATCTCCCCCAAACGGTGAGGCCTTGTGCTCCGTTTTCGCTTACCTCAGAACGAGCATCCACAATGAAACGCAACAGGCAATCTGTGGCTCTTTTGTTGGTCATGCTCATCGCTATCATTTCGTGGGGAGGCGTCGCGAACGCAGCAGACACTTACCGAGTGATCTACGATTTTGGGCGAAAATCCTCGGATGGCTGGGCTCCTGGGGGTCTACTGGCACTCGCAAAGAATGGTGATCTCTATGGCGTGACCGAGTCCGGTGGCACTTACAACCTAGGAACGGTCTATAAGCTGACTGCACCGCGGACCCGCGGCGGGGCTTGGACGAAAACCAAGCTCTACAACTTTCCTGGAGGCCAGGGAGGCGGATACCCCACGTCGTTAGTCCTCGGTAAGGACGGCAATCTGTATGGGGTTGACTATAGCCAAACCATTTTTGAGTTGAGCGCGCCGACCTCCGACGACGGCGCCTGGACCTACACCGCGCTCTATACGCTCGATCAAAGCCAGGGCGCTGGAATTGTGGGCAACCTGGTTTTTGACGCCGAGGGGAACCTCTATGGTGCGACCGGGATTGGCGGCGATCTTGGTTGTGAGCAGGAGGGCTGTGGCACGGTCTTCGAGCTGAAGCGACCAACGAAAAACGGTGGGAAGTGGCGTTTGAGCGTGCTTTACACATTCACGGGAACCCCCAACGGAGAAGAGCCTTTCGCTGGCATAACCTTCGATCAAAAAGGAAATCTGTACGGCACAACCAATTGGGGGGGGCGCATCGGTTCTGGCGCCGTCTACCGTTTGACCCCACCCGAGAAGAAAGGCCGGCCCTGGGCCGAGGCCGTGCTTCATTCTTTTGCGCAGGACGGTCCTATGGGGTCGCACCCCGAAGGCCCGGTGATTTTCGATAGCTCGGGCAACATGTACGGCACCACGGCATTCGGGGGTGACCTAAGCTGTCAGGGTGGCTACGGGTGTGGGGCGGTATTCGAGCTTTCGCCTCCCTCCGAGAAGGGGAAACCTTGGACCTACACCACACTTTATGCCTTCCAAGGCGGGAACGATGGCAGCTATCCCACAGGTTACATGGTCTTCGACAGCGAAGGAGATCTATACGGTACAACCTTAACCGGAGGGGAGGCGGAAGGTGGCACTGTCTATCGATTAAAACCTCCCGCACAGAACGGTGGGGAGTGGACCGAGACCGTGCTGCACGCGTTCACCGGCAGCAACGGCGACGGAGACCTGCCCTTCAGCGGGCTGACTTGGGGGAAGTGGAACGACCTTTATGGCGTGACATTCGAAGGCGGGCTTTGTCAATATTGCGGTACGGCGTTTGCGCTTCAACCGTGAATAAGGACAATTGCAAACTGTTCCCTTGCCCGTTCTGCTCAAGTTACCTAACCATTGGTGTCCGCCCACAGATCCTGACGACGGTTGATCTCCATCGCAGCTTCACTTCCTGCTTCTCGGCATGGACGTCCGTGACGAGGCGATGGTAAGCTTTCGGTCTGGCTGTTCGCATACCAGGCGAGCCTGATATTCGAGGAGCCAGATTTCTGCCGGCTCCGACCGGATAACATCCGATGCCGTCCGTTCCGACAAGTACGCCCGAAGCGGCAGGTGGCGCGCGCGGCGTCGCGCAGGCGGTAGCCGCACCACTCACTCGCACCGCAATCTTCCTGGTCGTGAACCTAAACCCTGGCCCCGAAAATCGCGCGACTGTTCGGTCATTCTGTGGAGACATCGCCGCGCTGTTGCGCGCCGTGGGCTTTCGCGACCTTGAAGGGGAGCTTTCCTGCGTCGTGGGATTTGGGTCCGACGCATGGGACCAGCTCTTTGGGCCGCCGCGGCCGGGGAAGCTGCATCCGTTTCGGGAGATTCGTTCCGGCGCGCGCCATGCGGTGTCCACACCGGGCGACTTGCTGTTTCACATTCGCGCGAAGCGCATGGATTTGTGCTTCGAGCTTGCGACGCAAATCATGGCACGCATCGGCGGTGCTGTTTTGCCGGTAGACGAGGTGCAAGGATTCCGTTACTTCGACGACCGCGATCTCATCGGCTTTGTCGATGGAACTGAAAATCCGAGGGGAGAGGCAGCGATCGACGCCGTCCTCGTCGGCGAGGAGGACGCCGCGTTCGCCGGCGGCAGTTACGTCATCGTGCAGAAATACCTCCACGATCTTGCCGCATGGAACGCGCTGTCGACGGAGGTGCAGGAACGCATCATCGGCCGCACCAAACTGTCTGACATCGAATTGGACGATTCCATCAAGCCAACCTCAGCGCACAACGCACTCACTACCATCGTGGAAGATGGGAAAGAGATCAAAATCCTGCGCGACAACATGCCGTTCGGGCGGGCGGCTATGGGTGAATTTGGTACCTATTTCATTGGCTACAGTCGTTCGCCCAGTACGATTGAGCAAATGCTGGAGAACATGTTCATCGGGCGCCCGCCGGGAAATTACGATCGGCTGCTCGATTTCAGTCGTGCCGTCACGGGAAACTTGTTTTTTGTGCCCACCGCGACGTTTTTGGAAAATGTAACCGAAGACCAGCCTGTGGTTGCGGGGGCTTCCGCCGAACCAGCGGTCGAAGCCTCTGTGCCTATGGGCCAGAACGATGGTTCGCTCGGTATCGGTTCCCTTAAAGGAGACATCCCGGATGAATAATCTGCATCGAGAGCTTGCCCCGATTTCCGATGCCGCGTGGACACAAATCGAACAGGAGACCTCGCGCACGCTCAAGCGCCACCTCGCGGGACGGCGCGTGGTCGACCTGCATGGGCCGGCGGGCGCAAGCCTCTCCGCCGTCGGCACCGGACATCTGCTGACGATCTCCGCGCCGAGGGACGGCATCGTCGCCAGACAGCGCGAAGTGAAGGCGCTGGTCGAGCTGCGTGTTCCGTTCGAGTTGGAGCGGCAGACCATCGACGACGTCGAGCGTGGCGCGAACGATTCAGACTGGCAGCCGGCGAAGGACGCGGCGCGCAAGCTCGCTTATGCCGAGGACGGCGCAATATTCGAAGGCTATGCCGCGGCTGGAATCGTGGGGATCCGACAGGCGACCAGCAATCCGGCGATGACGCTCCCTGGAGATGTACGAGAGTACCCGGTAGCCATTGCGCAAGGTTTGAGCCAGTTGCGGCTCGTCGGCGTCAACGGTCCCTACGCGGTGCTGCTTGATGCCGACGTCTACACCGCGCTGGCTGAGACCAGCGATCATGGATACCCGGTACTGGAACATGTCAAGCGGCTGGTCGACGACAAAATCATTTGGGCACCTGCCATCCGCGGTGCCTTTGTGGTGACTACCCGTGGCGGCGATCTCGACCTGCACATCGGCCAGGACGTCTCCATCGGCTATTTGAAGCACAACGATGCCACGGTCGGGCTCTATCTGCAGGAGACATTTTCCTTCCAGATGCTGACGGCTGAGGCAGCCATCGCGCTGGCTCCGCCGGTGAAGGCGAAGAAGAGTTGACGGGCAAGAATGCCGCGACTAAAGGACGCAAGCTCTGCATTGAATGAGAATTACTGAAGCGCTGCGAACTTCAAACAAGTGGGCGAAGGCACCTGTGAGACGTCTCCCGTCGGCGTGAGATGGCCGGTCTTTTGATCAATGCGAAAAACAACGATGTTGTCGGAATCCTGGTTGGCGGCGAGGAGCCAGGATCCCGTGGGGTCGATCGCGAAGTTGCGCGGGGTCTTTCCGTGGGTTGGATCGTTCGCAATATGCGTCAGCGTACCCGTGGCAGAATCGATGGCAAACACTGCGATGCTGTCTTCTCCACGGTTCGAAGCAAATAGAAATTTTCCCGAAGGATGAATTTCAATTTCGGCCGCCGTGTTATTGCCGCTGAAGGTTTTTGGAAGCGTCGATATAGTTTGCAATTCATGCAACGCACCGCTTGCGGCATTGTAAGAATAAGTCACGACTGTAGACTTCAGTTCATTAATCACGTAGAGGAAGCGACCGTCGGAACTGAACGCTAAGTGCCGCGGACCTGCGCCGGGACTGGCCTTCGCGACTTGCGGATTGGCTCCCAGTGTTCCCTTCGTGGAATCGAAGGAATAAACCAGCAACTCATCGAGTCCAAGGTCCGCGACCACGGCAAAGCGATTGTCCGGCGAGAGTGCGACCGCGTGGGCGTGCGGCCCTTCTTGTCGCTGCGGATTTACGCTGGAGCCTTTGTGCTGCAGGAACGACGCGGCGTCCCCCAGTCGCCCGTCCTTCAGCACCGGAAACACAGCCACGCTGCCCGCGTTGTAGTTGGATACCAAGGCGTACCTGCCCGTCTGGTCAAGAGTGATGTGAGCTGGAGCTGCGCCTCGCGAAGGGACTTGGTTCAAGAGGGAAAGTTTCCCGGTTTCTGGATGGATGGCAAATGCGCTCACCGCTCCCGTGGATTGGCCGTCGTAGTCGGTGATCTCATTGGCTGCATATAAGAATCGTCCCCTGGAATCGATCGCGAGAAACGATGGTTCGGTGGTTTCGGCAGCGAGACTCAGGGAACTCAGCATGCCCGTCGAGGAATCGAAGCGGTAAACATAGATTCCTTTGCTGCCATGGTCGGTGTAGGTGCCAACGTAGGCAAGATATTGTCCCCGTGCGGGGCCAGCGGCAGGAGCGAACATAGACGACGCAAGCATGACCAATAGTAGAACGGCCAATCGAAAACTCTGTCGAAGATTTGCAATTCGTATTCTCATATGATTCTTTCGGATCACTTTCAACGCCCCTCTTAAGCTCTCCTTTGTGAACCTTCGTGTCCTTTGCGGTTCTAGCATTTTCAGTTCATCCATCACAAAGGACACAAAGGTTCACAAAGGAAAACCTCAGATGGCTCCTAAACTACCGTTTGTCACCGGCTCCGGGATCGGTTCGATTCTTCCCAGCAGGAAAATGTACCCCACAATCCCGAGCAACAGGATTACTGTCGCGGTCGCGAAGGCGGCGGCGAAGGAGTGCGTTCCGGAGACAATATAGCCGGTGACGATCGGTGCGGAAATCGCGGCAATCTGACCGCAGAAATTCACCGCGCCCCCGAGTGTGCCGACGCTCTCCCGCGGCGCAATCAGGGATGGAACCGTCCACGCCACGGGTGCCGCCGCAGCCAGTCCACCCAGAGCGAGACTGATCCAGACCAGTGCGGCAGCAGAACCGCGAGCGCTCGCAGCACCGAAGATTGCGAGACCAAAAGACATTCCCGTTACCAGCACCGTTTGGCGAACCCGGTTTGCATCCCAACCGTGCTGGATCAGGGCGTCCACCAGCCATCCGCCCACCAGAAGATCGGTGAAGGTGGCGAACAGCCAGGGTACGCTGGTGTAGAAAGCAGAGTGGAACAAGTCCATGTGAAGGGAAACGGAAAGATAGCTCGGAAGCCACGTTAGCAGGAGAAAGAAGGTGTAGTTGTACGCTCCCCATCCCAGCGCGAGCCCGTAGACTTTTCGCTGCCGCAAGAGATAGCCGAGCGAAGCGCCTTTCGCTGCTTTGGCTTGATCTTCCAGTTGAGCGCCACCGCCGAGAATGAACTGGAGCTCTTGAGCTGCCAACCTTTTGTCTTCGCTTGGATTGCGGTAGATCCAATAGAACATCACAAAATAAAGAAGGCTGACGAAGCCGGTGACGGCGAAACTCCAGCGCCAACCAAAGTAGAAGAGCAGCAAGCCGATCAACGGGATTCCGATCGCGCTGGAGAATTTCGCCGCCGCATCTGTAATCGCCGTTGCCAGGCCTCGTTCCTCTCGCGTGAACCAGTATCCCAAGGCTTTCGCATTCGCTGGAAACGTCGGCGATTCGCTTACACCGAGAAGAAAGCGGGCTCCAAAAAACCAACCGAGGCCAGGGGCGAGAGCAGCTGCAAAGGAGGAAACGCTCCACAGGAGCGCGCTGATTCTTCCAACCCGGCGCACTCCTAAACGGTCGAGCAAGATTCCAGCCGGCATCTGCATTAAGGCGTAAGTCCAACTGAAGGCGCTGGAGAGATAGCCGAAGGCAACCAGCGACAAGCCAAAGGAAGCATGAAGCGCGTCGCGGGAAACTGACAAGTTAATCCGGTCGAAGAAATTGACTAGAACTCCGAAAGCCAGCAGGAACGCGATTCGCCATCGTCTGCGGGGCACGCCTGAGTTGTCCGAAATCTTTTGCGGCAAGAGCGCTCCGAGACGAAGTCGGCTAGAACAGTTTCACGGTTCTTCCCAAACGCTGTCATCCCGTGCGAAGCGAGGGATCTGGGTGCTTGCCTGCTACGATACCGATGATGTTGGCCGGAACCTGGATCCCTCGCTGCCCTGGGGACGACAAGTGTGTTGTAGTTTCACGATAGATCTGAAGGCGTAACAGGCGATAATCAGAAAACAATCACTGGACACCAATTCCAGCCAGCAGGCCACCGTCCACGAGGTAATCTCCGCCGGTGCAGAATCCGGCCTTATCTGACGCCAGAAATGACGCCAATTCAGCGACTTCTTCGGGTGTGCCGATACGCTTCAATGGATGCGCCGCGCCAAAACGTGCGAAGGCTTCCTCCGCCGGCAGATCCGGGGCGAAGTGTCCTGCAGAGCGTGCCAGCATGGGCGTACGGATTGAACCCGGGCTGATCGAATTCACGCGGATGTTGTCGGCGGCATGGTCGAGCGCCAGAGCGCGCGTCAAGCTGTGAATCGCTCCCTTCGATGTGGCATAGGCGGCGACGCCCCGCTGGCAGGCGTATCCCTGAACGGACGCCAGATTAATGATGGATCCGCCTCCGCGCCTCTTCATCTCCGGGATGCCAAGGTGCGCCAGAAGGTAGATGCTGCCAACATTCACCATCATGCAGCGGTTCCAGGTCGCAAGATCGGTTTCTACGACGGTGCCAAAGGGATGAATCGCGGCAGCATTGACGATGATGTCCAAGCCTCCAAACTGGCTGACGGACGCCGTGATGACCGCGCGCATTCTGTCGACGTTGGTCACATCGCAGTGTTCGACCAGCAGGGTTAAGCTGAGTTCCTCTGCCTCGCGAGTCAGCTCTTGATTCCCAGCCACGTCAATGCCGCATGCGACTACTTGCGCGCCTCCCGCAGCAAAGCGCTTCGCAATCGCGCGGCCGATTCCGGTGGTACCCGTGACAACTGCCACTCGTCCCGCAAACTCTGTCATAGGAGTTGGATCCTCACTTCGAACGTTAACAGCGCTCTTTACTCGGATAATTCAGGAACCGCATACTTTAAGCCCTGCATGACGCCGCGCAGTTCGGCGAGCCCTTTCAATCTGCCCACCAGCGAATAGCCGGGATTTACTTTCTTGCCGATGTCGTCGGCCAGCAGATGTCCGTGGTCGGGGCGCATGGGGATCTGATGGTCGGGCCGGCCCGCGCGCCGTCGCAGCGTCTCTTCTTGCATAATAGCGCGGATCACGCCCACCATATCCGAGCTGCCTGCGAGGTGCTCCGCTTCGTGAAACGATCCGTCCGGCTCTCTCGTCACCTGACGCAGATGCACAAAGTGAATGCGAGCACCGAACTCACGAGCCATGGCCAGCAGATCGTTGTCGGCTCTGGCCCCGAAGGACCCGACGCAAAACGTGAGCCCGCTGGCGAGCATGTCGCAAGCTGCAAAAATGGCCCTCACATCCTCGACGGTCGAAACCACTCGCGGGAGACCGAACAGCGACCACGGCGGATCGTCCGGGTGTATGGCGAGACGTACACCGATCTCCTGTGCCACCGGGACAACTTCTCGCAGAAATGCGACGAGGTTATTTCGCAATTCGGCAGCAGTGACACCCTGGTATTCCGCGATCAACCCGCGAATTGTCTCCCGGTTATACGATGCTTCTGCGCCCGGAAGCCCGGCGATGATCGTTTGTTCCAATTCATTTCTGCGGGCTTCCGGCATGGATTCGAAACGGGTGCGGGCTGATCGGGTGCGGTCCTCCGAATAATCAGCTTCGGCGCCTTTGCGCGCAAGAATATAAAGGTCGTAGGCGGCGAAATCGACAGCATCAAAACGCAGGGCGTAGCCGGTTGTGGGCAGACGCCATTTCAGGTCCGTCCTCGTCCAGTCGACTACCGGCATGAAGTTGTAGCATACGACTTCGACACCCGCGTTCGCGATCGCGGCCAGAGTGTCCTTCCATGCCCCGATGAAATTCCCGCAAGATCCCGAGCGAAGCTTGATCGAGTTGTGGATCGGGATACTTTCGACCACTGACCAGACGAAGCCTGCAGCCCGAATCTCTTCTTTTCGCTTGAACACCTCGTCCAGCGGCCACGGTTCGCCGCGGTAGAGATGGTGCAGGGCGGTGACGATTCCAGTAGCGCCCGACTGCTTGATGTGATCGAGAGGAACCGGATCACCCGGCCCAAACCACCGCCAAGTCTCCTTCATGTCTTGATGATATATTCATGCCTCGAATCAGGCATTGCGAAAACCGCAAGGTCCCTCGGCTTCGCTCGGGATGACAGAGTTATGTAGAGATGACAAAGGTATGCAAATTGTGGAATGTTGCCCTAATCCACCTGCCGCTCTTTGTGACCAAAATCTGTGCCGAAGTGGGGTTCTGACTTTGTGCCGGTAACTTTAACCGGAATCTCGGTTCCCGCTCCATCCTTGCTGAAGAATGGATCCGCGGGCTTGAGAAGAATTGACTTCCATCCGGTCACCATGTGCGAAAGTTTCGCGTCCATGCGAGCTTTGCCGTGGAAGTCGAATTGATTGCCATCCAGGCTGTAGTCGCCCGTAAGGTTCACCCAGGTTCCTGGTATCTCGAACTGCAGCCGGGAAAAGTGAATGACGCTGTCCTCTAAATTGAACACCCCGGTCAAGTCAGAGCGCACGTCGTCAGGAATATTGTCCTGAGCCAGCTTTGGCTTTCCCTGGCTGCGCATGCTAAGTGCATCGATCTTGCTTTGAATTTTTTCATTCGTAAAGTGTGACTGGGTTACGCGGAAGTTGCCGGCGAGTTTCAGTCGATAGGCAACATCGGGTTCTGCAGGCGGGAGATCAAACTTTGTCTTCAATTGCAGCAAGCCTGTCATTACCGGAGGATCGGTTCGTACGGCTAATTTCAACAAGTCTTCGATTCTGCCCTTGGCAATCGTGACATCCAGCTCCACGTGATGTCCTTTCGGGTTGATCATGCGAACCACCGAACCGTTTGCAACCAGCCAGGAGTTCAGGATTTTCGCACTGACCGGCTGCAGGTATGTGTCTCCGCTGGTTCCATTCACGACCGCATGAAAGTCGGTGTGCAGCGGCACGGGCCGTCCGCTTACGGCTATGCGAAAGTCCGGAGTGTCGGTTGTGCCGTCGACGACGATGTCGTCGAGACTGCCAGCATACTGGCCCGTGGATGAAAGGATTCCGCCAATGCCTTTAATCGTGCTCAAATCTGCGTTGGTGAACGAGTAGGTGCCGCGGACCGGAGTGTCGCGAGGGCTGTCCGCCTGCCACGGCCCAAAGGATCCGCTGGAGATAATATTTCCCACCGGCTTTGGGTTCGTCAGGTTGGCATCGAACTGCAGGGGCTGGTTCGGCCCGATGCTGGCCATGTTCAACTTTTCGATGTCAAATTCCAGAGGAAGCTTGCCTGGTCTTAGCGTGTTGATGATTAGCTCGGCCTGATCGCAGACGAACTTATCGACAACGATCTGTATTTTTCCTCCTTGGGGTCCCATATTCTTGAGCTCCGCGCGCTGTTCCCGGGGCGGCAAATTCAATATCAAGCCTTTCATGTACACAGTGTTGACATGCATTGGAGAACGCAGGAGATCCATCACGCCAGTCCGAAAGCGGAATTCTGAAACACTGATCAGGGGTTGAATTCCGGGCTCGTGATTATTCGGGTCTTCGGCACCGAAAAGTCTGAGCCCGCTGCCTGAGACCTGGAGTCCCTCCAGCGCCGAGACATGGAATCCGTCAAGCTCAACTTTACTTTTGAATCGGGCTGACAGCGTTTCTATGACTCGTGCCCGCAGGATCGGCTCGGCATGAGAGGCCACAATTGCCACCAGCACAGAGACGATGGCGGCGGAAACCAGAACGATTGCGATGATCCAGCGCCAACGAGAATACTTGCGAGGCGGATGTTGCCCGGGGTCTGACATTTGATACCCGGCTGGAGGCTACACTGCGGGCGTTCCGAACACAATCAGGCGAATGCTTTAGCAGTCGGCTGGAAATCTTGCATGGCACGCGTGCCTGCCTGAGGGAGGGGAGTGCAGGTCGCCTCGCCAAGCCGGACCCGGCAACGGCGACCGGCGTTTTCAGGGAAACGCTCTCACCCCAACACTGCTTTCGGTGCCGGTTTTTATGGTTTCGACCTTGATCGGCTCCGGTTTCTTTCGGTCGAGAGCAGGTCTGGACATATGAAGGTTGAGCGCCTGTTCCAATTGGGTCATGAGGGTGCGCAGGTTCTCGTCGCCCGCATCCAGGACGGTCCGCAGTTCGGCACTGG
>DATHPO010000180.1:0-12130 GCA_035483835.1 Terriglobales bacterium | reverse complement strand
GTCGATACAGTAGCTGGCGATACCGGTCGAGTTGGCAGTGGTCGGCTGGGCCGTAACGGAAAACCCTGTATCACCGGACACACCGCAAGCCACCGGAACACCGGCAGCCAGTTGAACCGTACCATTCGGCGTGAACGTGTACTTGTACCCGCCCTTATTGAACGGAGCGGTTGACAACACTTCGTCAACCAAGCCAGCGTTCTTGCAGGTGTTCGAGCCGGCCGGGCCGCCCAACTGAGTGAGGGAGGTCGCGAAGCCGTCATTGAACGTGGACGAGAACGTCTGTTCCGCCGAAGAAATGGTGCGGAGCGTGCCTACTGCGCCGGCCTGGTTCGCCGCAATCTTAGCGCGAAGGAGGTTCGGAATCGCAATCGCCGCGATGATCAAAATGATCGCCACGACGATCAACAACTCAATTAACGAGAAACCCTTCTGATTCTTCTTCATTTTCTCTCCTAGGAGCCTGGGCTCCAAAATTTCTCTCGCACCCTCTGGCGGGGTACGCTTACTATGATGCAAGCCGACTGCCATGCTGAGTATATGAGGTCACCTTCCCGACACAATGCATTATAGTCCTTGGATTCATCGAGATACAACGGGTTCGCGGTCATCCTATTGAAGGTTCCTAAAGCTCTTGCCCGGCCACACCCCAAAAGTTGCCGAATATTGTCACTCTGGACTGACTCAACGCGGCGGCGATTAGTTGGTCTCATATCCCGTACTTTTTCGCGTAATGGCGAAACGAGCGATACGACATCTTCAATGTATCGGCAGCTCGCGTGCGAACTCCACCGGAACGTTCCATCGCCGCCAGCAAGAACGAACGCTCCAGCTTCTGAATGTGCATTTCCAGGTCGATCCCTTCCTCGGGCAGGATCGAGCCGTTGCCATTCCCGTCATTGCCTGAGTGGTGCGACGACACCGCTTCCTGGTAATGCTCCCGTATTCGGACCGGCAGTCCCTCCGCGGAAATTCGCGCGGAGCCCTCTAGAGCGACGGCTCGCTCAATCGTATTCTCGAGCTCGCGCACGTTTCCGGGCCAATCGTAAACCTCTAGCCGGCGCATCGCTTCCGGTTCGATTCCTTCGATCTTCTTCCCCATGGATTTGGAATAGCGGTCCAGAAAGGAACGCACCAGCAGCGGTATGTCCTCGCGCCGCTCTCGCAGCGGTGGCAGGTGAATCGGAATTACGCTCAACCGGTAGTAAAGGTCTTCGCGGAACCGGCCTTCCGCGATCTCCTTGGCAAAATCCTTGTTGGTGGCCGCAATGACGCGCACATCCACATCGCTTTCTTCCGTACTGCCCAGCGGACGTACTTTGCCTTCCTGCAAGACGCGGTACAGCTTCACCTGCATGGTCAGGCTCATATTCCCGATTTCATCCATGAAGAGTGTGCCGCCGTCGGCTGCTTGGAAAAGGCCTCGGCGGTTTTCGTTCGCTCCGGTAAACGATCCGCGCATGTATCCGAACAGTTCCGACTCCAGCAGGGTTTCCGGGAACGCACCACAATTGATAGTGATAAAAGGCGCCTTCGCTCGTGCGCTATTTTCGTGGATGGCGCGCGCCACCAGTTCTTTACCTGTGCCACTTTCGCCGGTCACAAGCACGCGACTGGACTGCGGCGCAATCGTTTCGATCAATTCAAACAGGCTGCGCATCTTTTCACTGGCACCGATGATATGGTCGAAGCCCGTGAATCGCCGCAGTTGCCGGCGCAGCTCGCCGGCTTCTTTCTTGAGAGCCTGATTTTCAGCGATGCGCTTCACTGCCGGCCGCAGTTCATCGAGCAAACGGTCGCCCTTGATCACGTAACGGTCGGCGCCGAAATTCACGGCGTCAATCGCGGTATCAACGGTAGGCACGCCGGTGATCAAAATAAAAATCGAGGCTGGCGAGACTTCCTTGGAGTATTGCAGCAGCTCGACACCGTCCATGTCCGGCATGCAGATATCCGAAATCACGATATCGAAGACTTGCGATGCCAGCCGCCGCTTGGCAGCCTGGCCGTTCGAAGCCACTTCCACTTTGTGGCCTTCTTTGCGGAAGCTGATTTCCAGCAGTTCGCAGATGGACGGTTCGTCATCAACCACTAGCAGGTGGGCCATGGCGCTATCCCTTCCCTACCGCGCGAAGACTTTCCTCATGGCCGCGGGTTTCCTGGGCGGGAGGCGCAGACGCACGCGCGCGAACCACCTTGGGGATCTCCACAATAAATTTCGCGCCTGCGCCTTTTTCCGTATCCACGCGAATGCGCCCGCGGTGCGCTTGCAAAATCTGGTATACGATCGCCAGCCCCAACCCAGTGCCCCCCACGAATCCCGATTGAAATGGTTCAAAGATACGGCTCACCTGTGCGGACGCGATTCCAATGCCGGTGTCTCCAATCTGGATTCGCGCCCAGCGATCGTCTGCTTCCAGACTGACTGAAAGCACGCCTCCCAGCGGCATGGCCCGTAGCGCGTTATTGCAAAGGTTCCAAAAGACCTGCTTCAAAGCGTCGCGGTCGGCGCGCGCCCGCAGGCTTCGCGCTTTGAAGTCGCGCACAATCTGAAACTTCCCCAAAGCCGTGGCGTCACGCTCGAGCAGCAGGAGCGTCTCTTCAATCAGCGGGACCACGTCAACATCGGTGAACGCGTACGTCTTCTCCCGCGAATAGTTCAAAAAGTCCGTGATGATTTGGTTCAGCCGCTGCGATTCGCGGCTCACAATGTGCACCAGTTTCTTGTCGTCGTCTTCAAGCGGCGCGAGGCGGGCGAGTTCTTTTAGCGCCCCGGTCATCGCCGTGAGAGGCTGGCGAATTTCGTGTGCGATCGCCGCGGAAAGACGACCCAGCGCGGCCATGCGCTCCTTCGTCACCACCTCTCGTTCCAGCCGCTTCAGTTCCGTTAAGTCTTGAAAGTTGTAAACGAAGCCGCTCGTTTGATTTTGCGCCGTGCGCAGCGGAGAAATCGAAAGCCCCAAAAATCGAACTGCTCCCGCGGAAGTCTTGAACTCAATCTCTTTTCGCGCTGCCAGCGGATTCCCTTCTTCGTCCATTTCCACCGGCCAGAAGCCGGGGAAAACGTCCTGAATTTTCTCCCCGCGCAGCAGGCCCAGTCCGCAACCGGTGATGTCGGCGCCAGAGCGGTTCATCACCAGGATGCGGCCTTCCAGATCGGTGGTCAGCAATCCTCCGCGCATGGATTCAATAATGTCCTGATTGAAAGCCTGCAGGTCTTTCAGTTCCTCGCTCTTTTCTTCGAGTTCTAATCCCTTCTTGCGGAGCGTTTGCGCCAGCAAGCTTCCAAGGTAGGCCACGGCAAAAAACGCGATCAGGTTGCTGGCCAGCCAGGAATCCAGCGCACGAAGCGTAGGAGTGGAACTCGCAGTGTGCGGCAACACTCCGTAGTAGGTAAGTTCGAGGGCTCCGCTCAGAAAGATAAAACTCAAAGCAGCGACAGTGAAAACTCCTCGCCGCGAAAACAAGACGCTTGCCATTAGAATCGCCAGCAGATAAAGCGAAATGAAATAGCTGTCCTGCACGCCCGTGGTGTACACGACGCCGGTGACCATCAGCAGATCGCAAACCATCTGCAGCGGGGCGTGCCAGCGCGCCTGTGGAATCCAGCGCTGCAAGATCACGTAAACAATCGCGAGCGTGTACCAAAGCACAACTACTTGGACGAAGGAATGCAGCGAGACATAAATCGGCGTCAGGTGCCGCGCAGCGATGACGATCCCTACCAGGAAGGTAATGGCCAGGAACCGGACGCGCCCCAGCCATGGAAGCCATTCGCTCGCACTGGACGTGGATTTCATTTCAGATTTTTCACCGTGCTGGCAGCGCGTCTTGCGCTTTGCCAAGCGCAACGGGCGCGGTCCATGTCACAAAGGACGCGGCTGCGGGCTCCTCCGCTGGACGAGGCGCCCGCAATAGGTCGCCTCTCGCAGGATTATTTACCCGCCAGTTTGCCGATCAACGAGAACAAAGGCAGGTACATCGAAACCACGATGCCGCCAACGACCACGCCCAGAACGACGATCATCAACGGTTCCATGGCCGTCAAAAGGTCCTTCACCGCGGCGTCGACTTCATCCTCGTAAAAGTCGGCAATCTTCTGTAGCATCGCGTCCATCGCGCCGGTCTGTTCGCCGACGCCGATCATCTGCGTCACCATCCCCGGGAATACGTCGGTCTCCTTCAACGGATCCACCAGTGATCGTCCCGCTTCAACGGCCTTGCGCGTCTGGGTGATGGCTCTTTCCACTACGGCGTTGCCGGATGTGCGTGCCGTTATGTCCAGGCCCTCCAGAATCGGCACGCCGCTCGAAATCAAAGTTCCCAGAGTCCGTGTGAAGCGAGCCACTGCTATCTTGCGCATCAGCGGGCCAACCAGCGGAATCTTCAGTACCACGGTGTCGAGCGCCATTCGGCCCTGAGGGGTGGCATACCAGGTTTTCAGGGCGAATACGCTGCCGACCATGGCCACCAGAATAGTTAGGCCGTAGATGCTGCCGACGAAATTACTAAGAGCAATGACAATCCGCGTCGGCAGCGGCAAATCTACCCCCAGGCCGTTGAACAGCTGGGTGAAAATCGGAACCACCTTCCATAGCAACAGGGTGATGACGCCACCGGCGATCCCCAGCACGGCGATCGGATAGATCATCGCCGACTTCACCGCGCGCTTCAGCTTGACATTCTTTTCGATATAGCTGGAGAGGCGCTGCAGAATGGTGTCCAGAATACCGCCGGTCTCTCCGGCGTCGACCATGTTGTAGTACAGCGGGTCGAAGACCTTTTCAAATTGCTTCATCGAATTCGCCAGGCTCGCGCCGCCTTCCACCGACGATCGCACGCCGGTCAAAACCTTCTGAAAGGTCTTGTTCTCCTGCTGGCCAGCGAGAATCTCCAGGCACTGGACCAGCGGCAAGCCAGCGTCAATCATCACCGAGAATTGGCGCGTGAAAACGGCCAACTCCTTGGAGTCCACGCCTCCGCCGAACGTGGGGATGTTGAACTCCTTCCCCTTTTGCGAGAGCTTGCTGACGTTGATATTCTCCCGCCGCAGCATCGCCGCCATTTCGGCCTTGGTTTCCGCGGTGCGCTCGCCCGTCACGGTGGCGCCCGCCCGATTCACTCCACGATACGTAAATACCGGCATGATCTGTTACCTCCTGTTCCTTTCTCGCTTACCGCCGAACTGGCGCTTTGCTGCCGCCAGAGGCCGGCGAGGTCACCCCGCGATTAATCAAATCCTGCAACTCGTCTTGATTCGAGGACCGTGCCAGCGCCACGTCCATGGTGATCCACTTCTGGAAATAGGCATTGGCGAGACTTTGGTTAAACGTCTGCATGCCGGACTGTCCCGTGCCGGTCTGCATGGCCGAATAAATTTGGTGAATCTTATCTTCGCGGATCAGGTTGCGAATCGCCGCGGTGGGAATCAGGATTTCCATCACCATGGCGCGCCCGCGGCCATCGATTCTCGGAAGCAGCGATTGGCACAAAATTCCTTCCAGTACCATGGAAAGTTGCGCGCGTACTTGCGGCTGCTGGTGCGCTGGAAACACGTCTACGATACGGTTGATGGTGGAAACGGCCGAATTGGTATGCAGGGTGGCGAACGTCAAGTGACCGGTTTCGGCGATGCGCAGCGCGGATTCGATGGTTTCCAAATCGCGCATTTCGCCGATCAGCACCACGTCCGGGTCTTCGCGCAGCGCGGCGCGCAGTGAATTCGAGAACGAATGTGTATCCGAGTGCACTTCGCGCTGGTTCACCAGGCACTTCTTGTGGTTGTGCAGGAACTCGATAGGGTCCTCGATCGTGATCATGTGTTCTTCATGCTCGTTGTTGATCTTGTCGAGCATGGCCGCAAGCGTCGTCGATTTCCCTGAACCTGTCGGCCCGGTAACCAGCACCAGTCCGCGCGGCTTATCGCATAGTCCGCGCACTACCGCCGGAAGCCCCAACGCGTCAAAACTCTTGATCTCCCAGGGAATCGTACGGAAGACGGCTGCCACTGCGCCGCGCTGATGAAAAATATTGCCGCGGAAACGTGCCAGGCTCTTCAACCCGAACGAGAAGTCCAGCTCCAGGTTTTCCTCCAGCCGATGCTTCTGCACGTCCGTCAACACGCTGTAGGCGAGCGCCTTGGTGTCCGCCGCGGTCAATGGCGGCATATCCAATGGACGGAGCTTCCCATGTACGCGAATGCGCGGCGCGCTATTGGTCGAGAGGTGCAGGTCGCTCCCACCCATCTCGATCATCTTCTTCAGCAACTCGCTTAATGTGATGCCAGCCATGTTTCCTCCGCTTAGAGAACCGTTTCCCGCACGACCTCTTCGAGTGTGGTGTGCCCCAACGCTACCTTCGTCAGCCCGCTGCGGCGCAAAGTGATCATTCCCGTTTCTAGAGCCTTTTTCTTAAGTTCGAGCGCCGAGGCGCCCACCAGTATCAACTCGCGCAAATCATCGTTGATCTCCATCACTTCGTAGAGGCCGACGCGCCCTTTGTAGCCGGTGTTGTTGCAGGTGGCGCAGCCGCGGCCATGCTGCACGATGGTCCTTTCAGACTCATCCTTGGTGTATCCGGCATCAATCAGCGCCTGCGGCAGAATTTGCATTGGTTCCTTGCACCCCACGCAGATGCGCCGCACCAGACGCTGCGCACATATCAAGTTGACCGAAGTGGCCACCAGGAACGGTTCAATACCCATATTCATCAATCGGCTGATCGTGGACGGAGCATCATTCGTGTGTAGCGTCGAAAGCACTAAGTGGCCCGTCAATGCCGCCTTCACCGCGATTTCCGCCGTTTCGAAGTCGCGAATCTCGCCGACCAGAATGATGTTGGGATCCTGCCGCAAGAAGGCGCGCAGAGCGGAAGCGAAGTTCAGCCCAATCTGCTCCTTCATTTGCACCTGGTTGATTCCGGGAAGCTGAAATTCGACGGGGTCCTCGGCCGTCATAATGTTCGTTTCCGAGGTGTTGAGTTTCGCGACGGATGAATACAGCGTGTTCGTCTTTCCGGAACCGGTAGGACCCGTGACCAGCACCATGCCGTATGGCTTCAAGATCTGGCGCTCGAATTTCGCGAGCGATTCCGGCTCGAAACCCAGCTTGGTCATGTCCAGACGAAGATTTTCCTTGTCCAGCAACCGCATCACGACTTTTTCGCCGAATAGCGTCGGAACGGTCGAAACGCGGAAGTCCAACTCTTTCTTTTTTCCGTCCTTCAGATACTTGATCATGATGCGGCCGTCTTGCGGCAGCCGCTTTTCGCTGATGTCCAGCTTCGCCATGATCTTCACGCGGCTGGTGATCGCGTCCTTCAACTTCATCGGCGGCGCCATCACGTTCTGCAAAATACCGTCAATGCGAAATCTCACGCGGTATTCCTTCTCGTAAGGCTCCACGTGAATGTCGCTTGCCCCGCGCTTCACCGCGTCCGTCAAGATCAGGTTCACGAGCTTGATGATCGGCGCTTCCTCGGCGGCCTTTTCGAGCGTCGCCAGGTCCATCTCCGATTCTTCGCCGGAAAGTTCCAGCGACGCTTCTTCCCCGGCAAGGTCTTTCATCACCTTGTCGAGCTGCTCGACACTCTCGACATCGCCGTAAAACTTGTGAATCGCCTCGCTGATTGCTGTTTCCGACGCCACCACCGGCTCTACATTGAATCCAGTCATGAACTTGATATCGTCCATAGCGAAGACGTTGGTCGGATCCGTCATCGCAATGGTCAAAGTCGAGCCCACGCGCGAAAGTGGCACAATTTGATAACGCACAGCGGTTTCTTGCGGCACCAGCTTGATGACGGCGGGATCTACCTCGTAGAATTTCAGATTAATGGAAGGCACGCCGTATTGCCGCGAAAGCACAGCCGTAATATCGTCATCACTGACCAGGCCCAGCTTCACCAGGCATGTGCCCAGCCGGCCGCCACTTTTTTTCTGGTGTTCAAGCGCCTGCTTAAGCTGATCCGCAGTGATCAGGCTGTCTTTGACCAGAATTTCGCCGAGTCGTGAAGACATGAGTATCCGGGAGTGGTACTAGAACCCACCCGATGAGCCAGCGTAGCATGGCGACCTGCCGAAAAAAGTCACTGGGTGGTCCAGTCGTAGTGAATCAGCTAACATCCGATACGGCGCCGCCGAACCTGTACCGGAGTACAGGCTCATTTTCGCTCCTGTACTAAGGTACAGGTCCAATATTGTCAATGAGTTAGCGGCGACCAGAGGCGGAGTTGTTTTTTCGGGGAAGCGTGCGAATTCTCGCTCGAGAATTCAACCCACCTCAATCATGATTTGCCCGGCAGAACTGCGCCCCTCGCGCCCGAAAAATCTTGTTCTGAGACGCGCGATGTTGTGGCGTAAACGCCGCACACTCGCTACGATATTTCGGTTCGACGGGCGGTTAGCTCAGCGGTTAGAGCATCCCGCTTACACCCCTATTTCGGCCTACGTGTGTTTCAATACCCAGAAGAAGATCATGAGAGCACATAACACTCCGATTTGATTACAATAGATGGCGAGATAGGAGTATCAGAGCAGCGTCCGGGGGATCAATTACACGTACACATCAGGAAGCGGGACCGATTAAACGGGGAGAAAGGAATCGTCGCAACCTCGCTGATCTCCGTGGACTCTGTTCTGGTTGCAAGTCCGTTGTGCCCAGGGCAGGAGAACCCTCCGATCCGCGAGACCGAGCTCCAAATCTGATTTTTCAGTGGCTGATCCTCAAACCTGGCTCGCTGCCCCGTTGTTTCGCGACGGTCGCTGCCTTCTTGTTTCTTACACTTCCAATGTTCTCCCAAGAGTCACAGGAAAAGCCTTCTTCGGACCCGGCGGCCCTTTCGATGCAAGCCAAACCCGGAGACCAACCGGGAGCCCAGAATAATTCTCAGGATCAAGACAGTCCCGTCCCAAAAGAGCCAGAGAAGAACAAGAACGACCGGATGTTTTACGTGATGCCGAACTATTTGACCGTCGATAATCAGGCGCAAGTCAAACCGATCTCCTGGAAAGAGAAATTCGCCATCACGGCGAAGGGCGCCTTCGATCCATATGAATTCGTGATCGTGGGTATTGTGGCCGGCATCCGCCAGGCGGATAACGCCTATCCGGCATTTGGACAGGGTATGGAGGGATATGCGAAGCGGTATGGAACGGCATTCGCCGATCAAGTGGACGGCAATATCATGGTAGGCGCCGTTTTCCCCTCAATCTTGAAAACAGATCCTCGCTATTTTCGATTGGGACGGGGCGGGTACGGTCACCGCTTTGGCTACGCGATCAGCCGTATTTTCGTCACCCGTAAAGACTCGGGTGGAAGTATGTTCAACGTTTCCGAGTTTGCGGGCAATGCAACGGCGATCGGCATCTCTAACTCTTATTATCCGGCAGCTGATCGGAGTGTTTCGGGCAATATAACCAACTGGGGAGTGCAGATGGGCATCGACGCCTTCGGAAATGAGCTGAAGGAGTTTTGGCCAGATATTCACAGGTATTTGCGGAAAAAGAAGAACTCGCCACCTCCGCAGCAGATAGCCGACGATTGACTTGGTAGGAAATGCTTGAAGAGCGAAGCAGATGGGGCCGAATGTGAAAGCACCAATGTGAGGGAGATTTGAAAACGATTCGATCGTTTTGCATGGCTGTAGCGCTGGCAGGGACGTTGGGAACTGCGTGTGTTCGAGCCCAGGAGCCAACGAACACGCGAGAACAATCCCATGAGGGAACGGTACGATTGCGGCTGGATGGCGTTTCGCTGCTCAGTCAGGATCCTCAGCAAGCGGGCACGACTACGAATGGAAAGTCCTCATTACCGGACGCCCCGACACCCCAAACCAACCCCAGCGATCCGAATAGCTCAAATGTCCAGTACGGTAAACAACCCAAGAGAATTCTGGGGATCATTCCCAATTACCGCGCGGTGAGCGCCAACATCCATTTGCCTCCGCTCACTATCGAGAAAAAATTCTGGCTGGCGACGCAAGACACATTCGATTATTCCAATTTTCTACTGGTGGGAGGTCTCGCGGGAATTTCCATGGCCCAAAAATCGGAGCCGTCTTTTGGGCAAGGCGGTGCAGGATACGGCCGGTACTATTGGCACATCTTTGCGGACGGCGGAATCGAGAACTACATGACGGAAGCGATCGTGCCAACGCTGACGAGAGAAGATCCGAGATACTACACACTGGGCAAAGGCCCATTCCTCAAGCGGACCGGCTATGCGCTGAGCCGCCTGTTGATCACCAGGACCGATGGGGGAAAGAACACCTTCAACATTTCGGAAATCGTGGGGGCTGGAGCAGCCGCGGGCATCGCCAACGCGTATTACCACGACCAATCCAACGTCTGGGTGAAAACATATCAGCGTTGGGGAACGGAGGTGGGATTGGACGCGGTGTTCAACGTATTAAAAGAGTTCTGGCCGGACATCAATCAGGCAGTATTCCACGGAAAATACTAATCCCGAGGCTGCGAATGCGCTCGTGCCACCATTCGTCGGTCATTGCCGTTCTGTGTGCCATAGGTGATCGCGAGCGACAGTACAACAACAAACACCATCCCGGCAATTATGGAAACCCGCGTATGGCGCCGCAGGTGTTTAGGGTCACATTCGATTCTCGAGTGAGGATCCTTTTCCAGGAGACGTAGGGCCATGAGGTTAAAAGCACTACAAAGACGAATTGACTAAACAGATTGTCTCTGGGAGTCGAGATTTTCTCTGGCGCATATGCCCAGTCGCTGGAAGCCGACCCCGCCAAAAGCCCTAACCACAGAATCAAAACTAGAACCCCAAGGAAAAGTGAGACGTATTGGCCCCAAGGGGTTCGCGCATCGCCAGACGGCGTCGAACTGATCCCGCGCTGGATGAGGTTCCAACCCTTCGAAATCCAAAAGAAACCTACAATGAAAGCAAGCAATCCGGTCGTCGCTAGTTGGCCGTCTCTTTCAAGATACTTATCTGACGGTATTAGGTCAGTGATGAGCATTCCCCAGGTAGCAGCGAGACAAGCCACGACAGCGACCAGGAATAAGGGAAATCTCAACCAAATTCTGTGAGCCGGGAATGGTGTCAGCGGCGCAAGAAACATTGCCGCTGCACACATGAAAACAACTACGAGAACGGGGTTCGCCCGGCTGTAGAGCAACGCGGCGCCACAGATGCCTCCAGCCAAAGCCATTGCCATAGGCAGCCGGATCCAAGAATAGAATGATCCGGAAGCTCCTTTCACACCAGCGTATGCGTTACAGGCTGTGTTACTCCCTATTGCCCAAGCAATCGCGACTCCCAGCGTCATGAATCCGAGAGCTCCTCGCAGTTGCGCGCCGAGCAGCAGAGAGCCGCCGCCACCGGAGAGTGAGTCCCCGGACGGGACTGTCCGGCTCCCGCTAATTGGGAGCTACTCGTGACGTCTGCTCCCTGTCACTTTTAACGATAGACTGGAAAGAATCAAATGAATACCGTTCGATCTCTAATTAAGAAAGCTCAGTTTGCACAATAGGATCGGAGTTTGGGAGCGTTGATGGGCTAGCACCTACCGGTTATGCCCACTCGCGACTGACTCCGTAAACTCGAAATTCCTGGTAATTCCGAGAAGGAGACACGCAAAGCTTTGAGGGTTACGAAGAAAACTTCGCAAGTTCGCAGTTTGCTTTCACTGGGCGTCGTTTCCCTCCTGTTTCTGGTGGCGGCTGTTGTACCGACTGGCGCGCAGCAGGCGCCGGGCGGGCAGGTGCCCGATCAGCAGGCAGCAGGAAGCATCAGCGGAACAATTGTTGATCTAACGGGAGCCGTCGTCGTCGGAGCCCAGGTGCATCTTACGCGTGAAGATCGATCCCCAAGCGAGGAGAAACTCACAGACGACCTGGGTCAATTTTCCTTTGCCAACGTCGCTCCCGGGCCGTTCCAGCTCACCATTTCGTTTACAGGTCTCAACACGCAAGTAATCTCCGGAACCGTGCATCCCGGTGAGGCCTACGTTGTTCCGCAGGTGGTATTGCTTGTTGCTACGCAGGTGACGCAGGTGACCGTCGCACTCACGCAGGTCGAACTGGCAGAAGTGCAAATCAAGGATCAAGAGAAGCAACGTGTGCTCGGCATCATTCCGAATTTTTATGTCAGCTACGTTCCCG
>DATHPO010000179.1:0-7546 GCA_035483835.1 Terriglobales bacterium | reverse complement strand
ATCGGCAAACGGATTATGCGAATCCGTGTGTTGTCGCTCGTCCACGACCGTGTCAGCCTGTGGCACTCGGTGGAGCGGGCGTTGGGCTATGGCGCCTCGGCACTTGAGGCGGGATTTGGATTCCTGCAGTACTTCATTCATCCTAACCGGCGAACCGTCCACGACCGGATTGCGGAAACGATTGTTGTGAAGGAGAGAACATGAGCCGCCGCTGACCGAGGGAATACTTTTCTGGGCGTTGCGGCCGAGCCTCGTTATTGTTCCCAGCGGAATGCTAGACTTTGGATGTGGCCCGCATCGACCATCTGGAATGCACAAAATGTGGCGCATCGATTGATGCTGCTCGTCCGCAGACGGTTTGCCCGAAGGACGGCGGTGTGCTCTACGTCCGCTATAAGCTCGCCCCGCTGAAATCTAAATTCACGACTGCTTCTCTGGTTGGACGCACGCCCACCATGTGGCGCTACGCCGAGGTTCTGCCGGAAGCCGAGCCGGTCTCGCTGGGCGAGGGTTTTACGCCGATGCTGCGCTCCCGCGAGTTCCCCAACGTCTATATAAAGGATGAAAGTTCAAACCCGACCGGCTCGTTTAAGGCTCGCGGCATGTCGACTGCCGTTACGATGGCGAAAGCGTACGGCTTGAAAAAATTGGCTGCTCCCTCCGCGGGAAACGCGGGCAGCGCGCTGGCTGCTTATGCCGCTGCAGCTGGCCTTCAGGCATATATTTTCATGCCCAAAGACGTGCCGCTCGCGAATCGAGTTGAGTGCGAGACCTACGGCGCAAACGTCACCTTGGTCGACGGCTTGATCAGCGATTGTGGGCGCATGGTTGCCGAGAGAAAAGAGAAGGAAGGCTGGTTCGATGTGTCCACGCTTAAAGAACCTTTTCGCTTGGAAGGCAAGAAGACCATGGGCTACGAAGTAGCGGAACAATTGGGATGGCGAATGCCGCAGGGCATTATTTATCCCACTGGCGGCGGAGTCGGCCTGATCGGGATGTGGAAAGCGTTTCAAGAGATGCAAGACCTGGGCTGGATCGGCGCGGAGCGTCCCCAGATGATCGCGGTTCAAGCGGCTGGCTGCGCCCCTATCGCGAAAGCGTGGGACGATGCGAAGCCCACAGCGGAATTTTGGCCGAACGCCGCTACCTTGGCTGCGGGTCTTCGTGTGCCCAAGGCATATGGACACTATTTAATTCTCGATATTCTCAAGAAGAGCGGCGGCGTCGCGCTGGCGGTCACTGACGACCAGATCATGGACGCAGTGCGGGAATGGGGCCGGGTGGAAGGAGTTTTTGCCGCGCCGGAAGGAGCGGCCGCGCTGGCCGCGTATCGTAAGTTGCGCGCCAGCACTTTCTTCGGCCCGGACGACACGGTGGTGTTGTTTAATACGGGCTCAGGCTTGAAGTATCTGGATGTGATCGAGGATCGGAAGAAGTCCGAGCATCAATTGGCCCCCGCAGCGCGGCAAATCGGCGGAATTATCGGACCTTATTAGTAGCGCCGCCGTCCCGGCGACTGTCGTGGAGTCGTTCCGCCTCCACCACTGCGGGTGGGATGCCGGCGCGGCAAAATCAAATCATGACCGAACATCTTTATTACCATGATTCTTTTCTTTATGAATTCGACGCTGAGGTGTTGGATCTAGTTTCTCTTTCGGATTCTGAATCTCGCCCCGCCGTCATTCTCGATCGCACTGCCTTCTATCCCACCAGTGGCGGACAGATTTTCGACACAGGCTGGATTCTTCCCGGCCAGGCGAGCAGCAAATTGCGCGTGACCGATGTGACGGAAAGAGCGGATGGGCTGATCCTCCATGTTATCGACGATGCAGGATCGATCCACAAGGGAAGCCGCGTTCATGGTCTGATTGATGTTGACCGTCGCCGCGATCACATGCAACAGCATTCTGGCCAGCATGTGCTCTCGGCGGCGTTTGTACGCTTGTTCAATTTGCCAACGGTTTCGTTTCATATGGGTGCGGAGTCTTGTTCCATCGACTTGGATACGAAGAGCCTGACCGCCACGCAAGTCGAAGCTGCCGAGGCGCTCGCCAACGACGTCGTCACGCAGAACCGGGCTGTCAGCATCCGTTTTGTGACGCAGGAAGAGGCGCAGAGTTTAGGACTGCGCAAGATTCCGCCGGTCGAACGCGACAAGCTTAGGCTCATCGACGTGCATGATTTTGATTTGACCGCGTGCGGCGGTACCCATGTCTCAGCGACCGGACAGATCGGCAGCATCCTGCTAAGGAAAACAGAAAAAACTCGCCAGGGATGGCGGGTCGAGTTTGTTTGTGGCAAACACGCTGTCGCCACCGCGCGACACGATTACAGCGTTCTGGCAGAATCTGGCGGTCTGCTTTCGAGCCACATCTGGGATATTCCGCAACAGCTTCGGAAGTTGCAGGAGGAAGCGCGAGCCGCGCGGAAATCGGGTGAGCACCTGCTGGAGGAGTTGGCCGCGTTGCATGCCAGCCGCTTGCTCGCAGAAACTCCCGAAAGCGGCAGTCGAAAAATCATAATCCGCACTTTCCCCGACCGCGATCTGACGTTCATTAAATTGCTGGCTCAGCGGTTGACTCGTCAGAGCGCGGGTGTAGTTGCGCTTCTTGGAACCACTTCGGCGCCGCCCGCACTAGTGTTTGCTCAATCCGCTGGGCAACCGTTCGACATGGGAGGGCTCATGAAGGACGCGCTAGTACGCCTTGGCGGGCGCGGCGGAGGAAGCAAGGACATGGCACAGGGCGGACCTACGCAAGTAGAAGGAGTCGAAGCCGCACTCAACGAAATCGCGGTGCAACTTCATGGCTGAAGCCTAAGTCTGCAACACAGGAAACGTACGCGCCACTCCGACGACCGCGCCGTGCTACATTCTCCTCAGCGGATCTCTTCAGCGGCGAACCATGGAACAACGCCTCATCCTCGTCAATCTGCTGATCAAGCTCGGCGTAGCGGCCGCCGTGGCCAGTGTTCTCGTCCGTTCGGTTGAATTTAAATCTCTTCTGTTCCGCGAAAGCCGCGCTCTGAAGCATCGGATCTACCTGATTCTGTGGATCGGTGTTCCGATGGCCTTAGGCGTGTGGGTCCGCTTTATTCAAACCAGTTTCTTAGCCGGAGATTTATCTTTTGAAACCACGGTCCTTCTAGGCGTGATTGGTGGCCGGTTCACAGGGATGGTGGGCGGAGCAGTTCTAGCTCTTCCGGCACTTTTGCATGGGGAGTGGGCCACTCTGCCGTTCAACCTTCTGGTGGGTTTCGTCGCCGGACAACTGCGCACCCTCACTCCCGACCGGGAAGACATCTGGTCGTTCTCTCCTTTCATCGATCTCAGCATTTATCGCATGATCCGCCGCAATCTGCCCACGCCGCGCCTGTTCGACTGGCAGACCATGTTCTTCGTTACCATCGTCGCGCTGCGTTTCGTGCAGACGGAGATTTCTCGCTTCCTGCCAAGTGCCACGTTCAGCCTGGAGAGTCCGAACCTGTGGGTCGAAGCGTTGATCTATGCCACTTCGGTTACCGTGATCGGCATAGAACTGAAAATCTGGAACAGCGTTCGCATCCAGATCAAGCTCGAAGAACAGGAACGCCTGTTACTGCAATCCCGAATGGAAGCGCTGCAAAACCAAATCAACCCGCACTTCCTCTTCAATACCCTGAACTCGGTCTCCTCGCTGGTGCGCTTCGATCCTGATACAGCGCGCGAACTGATCATCAAGCTTGCCACGATTCTGCGACGACTATTGAGCAGCGGCGACGCCTTCGTACCTCTGCGCGAAGAACTGGAGTTCATCGATAATTATCTCGACATCGAAGTGGTTCGCTTCGGACGCGACAAACTCCGGGTCATGAAGGAACTGGAGCCCGCATCGCTCGATGTGATGGTGCCCAGTATGCTGCTGCAGCCGCTGGTCGAGAACTCGATCAAGCATGGCCTCTCCTCCAAGATTGAAGGCGGCAGCATTTTCCTGCGCAGCCGGTTGACGGACTCCCAGTTGATTATCGAAGTTGAAGACGATGGCGTGGGCATGGGCGCCGCGAACCTGCTGGAAAAGCCCAGCGGCCTGGGCGGAACCGGAATTGGGATGGCCAACGTCGCGGAGCGGCTGAAAGTGTTGTATGGAGACACGGCCCGCATGACTATCGACAGCCATGAAGGGAAGGGAACCCTGATTCGTTTGCGCCTGCCTGTGCTGCAGAGTGAGGGCTCGATACCAGCGGCCCTCTACGAAGAACGTTCGAGCACGCGGCGGTAAAATTCCTCATATTGCGGAATGATCCTCGAAGAGCAGAATCTGGATTTCGCAACCCCGCGACACGCCTTCCCCATTTCCTGCAAGCGGTTTTCGTCACTGAGTAATTCGATCGCGTAGCGCGCCATCGTATCGACATCCCCGACATCCGCCAGGAAACCACTCTTCCCGTGTTCAATCACCTCAGGCACTCCGCCCACGCGGGTCGCAATGGGCACGACCTCGCAAGCCATCGCTTCCAAAGCAGCCAACCCGAACGACTCCAATTCGCTGGGCATGAGGATAAGGTCGGCCAGCGCCAGCTTTTCGTGAACGTCATCCTGCTTGCCCAAGAACAAAACGTCGTTATGAATCCCCCTCTGCACTGCCAGCCATTCCGCGCGCGAACGGTCCGGCCCGTCGCCAATCAGCAGCAGCCTGGAAGGAATTTTCTTTCGGACGCGGTCGAAAATTTCAATGGTATCGGTAATACGCTTTACCGGCCGAAAGTTCGACAGATGCACCATGAGGCGTTCACCGTTCGGGGCATACTCCAGCCTGCGCTGCGGCGCCTCGGCGTCACGAATGTAGACGTCGCAATTGACGAAGTTGTAAATCACTTCAATGTGATTCTTGACGTCGAACTCCCGCAGCGTACGCTCGCGCAAATATTGCGAGATAGCAGTCACGCCATCGCTCTGCTCGATCGAGAAACGCGTAATCGGCAAGTAAGAGCGATCCAGCCCGACCAGCGTGATGTCGGTACCATGGAGCGTGGTCACAAAAGGCAGCTTCTGTCCTCTGGGCTTCGCAGCCAGCATTTGTCGGGCTAATAAAGCGCTCACCGAATGCGGGATCGCGTAATGCACATGCAGAAGATCCAGAGCGTACAGTTCGGAGACTTCCGCCATTCTCGTCGCCAACGCCAAATCGTAAGGAGGATATTCGAACAGCGGATATCGCGACACGTCGACTTCGTGGTAGTGAATATTGGGATGCAGTTCGGTCAGCCGGATCGGCTGAGCATAAGAGATGAAATGAATTTCGTGCCCACGCACCGCGAGTTCCACGCCGAGCTCCGTGGCGACCACTCCACTGCCACCGTAGGTCGGATAGCAGGTGATTCCGATCTTCATTCCCCGGTCCTTTCGACGAAAGCCTGTTCGGCTCTCTGATTCGATGGTGACCGGTGCGATGGGATTCAGATTTTGGAAGCTGAGAATGGATGAAATGTAAATAAAGAATCAGGACTAGGAATCTGCGTTGCTGGCGCCTTTTGCGGCATCTTTGCCCCTAAGGCCCTCGTCGAGCTTGTCGAGATGCTTCTGCAGCCGGTCCTGGACGTGATTGTCTAGTTGGGTAAACTCAATGCCCATCCCTACTCCTCCATCGCTGGCCCTCACCACCCCGCTGGTTTGAATCTTTTCGGAGTCCATCCAGAAAGTGATTTTGACTTTTGTGCCGAGCGGTAAAGGAAGAAGGGTTTCTACATAACAACCGCGACCGCCAATGTCCGTAGCGTTGGTTTGCATGTGAGTGCGCCGGGCATCCTCGAACCCAATCTCCAGAGGAAACAAAACCTTATGCCGGACGTAGCGCCGTTTGTTCTTTGCGGGAGCGACCTCGGTTGCACCTGGCTTGGCCAGTTCCCGCCAGGGGGTCTGCTGGTTTGGCAGAATCTGTACGCCAGCCTCAATCTGCCTTGCAACGCCCCCATCAAGAACCCACACCACCTTGAACCGAGCTTTCTTGTCGGCGTGTTGCACGCCGATAACATCCCCAGCCTTCAGCGGATGACTGATGGCCGAGAGCCGGGCGCCTTCACTGCTGAGATTGTTGGCGTTGGCGTTCTGAAAGAACGGGCGGCCGTCCGCATCCATGCCCCACACTCGTACCAGGATTACGGTCGCGACCCGGGTTTCCGGTCTTTTGTCCATGTCTCTACGTGCCTTCCACCGTATTCTCCGCGGCTGGCATATGATACCTTGGCGCTCGCGCCGTTGTTACTGTAATTCGGGGGCTGGCGGCTATCCAAAGGCCGTGTACGTCCGGGGTTGCGATACTCGGGAATCTCAGGCGAGGTCGCGGTACGAGATCAGCTGAATTCCGCCTCGACCTAGTAGTTCGCGGGTCTTGGACGAAGTTAGCAACTGTAGCTCCAGCGCGCGAGACAGACGCAGGCGGGTTCGGATGCTGTCCAGTTCGCTGTCGTTATATCCGGGGTGGCAGACGAATTCCCATGTCCCTTCCGGGAGGCTCTCCACGATGCTCGCGAACAGGTAATCATCCATCGCACCGGTACTCACAATGCCCACAGTTCCGTCAGTCGTAAGCACACCTGCGTCGGCGACGGAGTCTCGGAACCTTCCGCCGAAGCGATTCAGAACGGTGACCTGGCAGTACCGCTTCCACAAGCTCGGGTATTTTGCCAGGGTGGAAAAGCGCACCGGTCCGAAGGGGTTACGCACCGCCGGCACGCCGCATGTGCGAGCCGCCCGTAACAATGGCCGCAGCACCTGCGGCAAGATGTGAGTGTGCTTGTGCGTATCTAGGTGGGAGACGACAAGGCCGGCCGATTGCAGTTTGCGAATTTGTGCCGTGACTTCGGCTTCAATCTCGTCGGCGTCGACCCCGCCACTGACTGCGCGCAAGGCGAAGGCGCCGAGCCCGTCGCAGAAGCGTCCGTCGTGGGCCTTCTTGTCAGAGAGAGTGGAAGCTCGCCGTCCGCCAAGTACAGGCGAGCCGTCTAGGAGTACCACGTGGCAGCCGACGCTCAGCCGTGACGCGGACTTTGCCTGCGCGATCGCATCCTCGAATGCCTGACCATTGGCCATGAGGGTAGAGGACGTTACGATTCCATCGCTGGAGGCTTCAACAATGGCGCGATTCACTCCCCGAGTAAGCCCAAAATCATCCGCATTAACAATCAAGCGCCGCAAGCGACAGTCTATCAGCCGTGAGCACTCAGCTCTCAGCAATCAGCACTGAGTCCCGGAGGATCGATCTAGTTTCTAAAACTTAGTGGCTGAATGCTGAATGCTGAATGCTCCATTCGCATTGACCGCTCTCTCCGCGCTCCCGTATACTGAAAAAGTTCTTCGTGTGGATGCCCCTCATCTCTGCGAGGCCTATCACGTGACGGTGACATCATGCTTAACGTCATGATGAAACCACAGGGGGCGAGGGGCGGTTAGCTCAGCTGGTTAGAGCGCCTGCCTTACAAGCAGGAGGTCGCAGGTTCGAGTCCTGCACTGCCCACCAGTTCGGAAATTCCGGTCGTCAAAACCGGGGACGTAGTTCAGTTGGTTAGAACG
>DATHPO010000178.1:0-3887 GCA_035483835.1 Terriglobales bacterium | reverse complement strand
CTGGCTCGGGCCAATCCCATCGAACTGAGCGTTATATTTGCGGGCGCTATCAATCTCTTCCTGGGTGTTGGTGTGATGAAAGAGCACATCAGGGTTCAGCACGAGCTTCGTTAGGGCGTAGCCGTCCTTGCGAATAATATCCTGACGGAACTCGTCCAATAGGCCGCGAATCCTCGTGATGTCATCGCCGTTGGAGTTGAATTTGGGTTCCGCGTCCTGCTCCGCCGCTCGAGAAACCAAGCCACACATAAGGAGTGCAAGGAATACTGCGCCCAATCTCTTTTTATTCATATGCAATTTTCCTTTCAGATCTTGACCTAGGGGTTGGCGTTAAGGCCGACCGGTTCCATGCACGCAACAGTTTACGGAGGCGAGCGGCGCTCTACTTAGACCAGGGCGGAACCACGCCGTTGCTGCGCGCGTAGGCGATCGACTGCCCCAGATGTTCGTGTTGATCATCGAGAATCAGCATCAGCTTCGGTGAGCTGTGTCGCCTCAATCTCGGCAATCATGTCAATCTCGACGCAAGCGCCAAATGGCAACTGTGCCACACTGATGGCGCTGCGCGAATGGACGCCTCGCTCAACCAATACTTCGACAAGGAGCTCAGACGCCCCGTCCGCAATTCGGTGAGGCTCCGTGAAGTGCGGTGCACCGTTGACCATGACAAAGAGGTTCACGATTCTTCGAACGCAGCCAAGATCGCCGATGGCGGCTTTAAGCACGGCCAACAATTCAATTGCCACGTGGCGCGCCGCGAGCTTGCCTTGATCCACGCTGATCTCATCGTCCACCTTCCCGCAGAGGAGCTTGCCGCGCTCCTTTCCGAGGCGGCCGGAGAGATGAATTTGGTCACCTGAACCAATGAACGGCGCGAACGCCGGCGCATATCCGTCGACGACTGGCGGGATGACATCGGGTAGAACAATGTTGAGAGCCTTCAGGCGCTCGTCAATGGGCGTCATGTCGTGCGTCCTTCCACGCCTTCGCCATGGCGACAAGGAGTCGATCTATGTCCTGTGTTGAATTGAGGAGATGTGGGGCGACTCGAATTTTGCCTTCACGCAGAGCAACCACGAACCGCTCCTCTCGCAACATTTGATACAGGAACTCCGTATCGCCACGAGTGCGGGCTTCAATGCAACCAAAAACACCGCGTTGAGAGGCTTGACGCGGACTGGCAAGCCGATAGCCCTCCGGGAGTCGCTCAAAGAAATAGTCAATCAGGGCTTGGTTGTGATCACGGATCAGCGACGGACCCGCTTCCAGCACAAATTTCGCAGACGCTTCCATGACGGTGAGATTGAAGTTGTATATTGATGCCGCCTCGGCCGAGTCCCAACGGCTCAGCGTTGGCGCAGGTTCCGGATCCACATAGTTGAGGCGCGCAAAGCTCTCCACTCCCTGGGATAGCCAGTTGTAGGGTCCTGGTCGCAGCGAATCCAGGTTTTCCTTCCTCATCCACAGGAAGCCAGTCCCCCAGGGACTGAGCAAATACTTATAGCCCGCGCAGACGATAAAGTCAGCTCCCAGAGTGCGCACGTTCATGGGTACGGCGCCACAGGATTGGCTCACGTCCAGAACCAACAAGGTCCCGTTCCTCTTGCATGCCGCGGCAAGCGAAGAGACGTCGAGCATCGACCCGTCGTCGAATCGCACGTGACTCACCGAAACCACTCGGGTGCTCGGCGTCAATGATGCGACCAAGTCATCCGACTGTACGAACTGACCTTGCGGGACTGCAATCCGCACCTTGATACCTTCGCGTGCCTCCATCGGTTTCCACGTTGCGTACTGCACTGGAAACTCGCCGCGCGAGTAGATCACCTCGTCACCGTCAGACCACTTGAGTGCGTAGGCTATAGCCGCGAGGCCCGCTCCTGCTCCGCTCGTCAGAGCGACTTCATCCGGGCTCGCCCCAATCAAGGTCGCCAACGTCTGTCGCAAACTCGCGGCAACGGAGAAGAAGGTTTGGTCATCGACGATATGCGGGCGCATTTTTGCTTCGGCGGACAACCGTACGGCGTTGAGCGCCACGCGGGGGATTGCCGCGTGCGCGGCGAAGTTCAAGTAGGTGGCATCATCGATCGGAAACCATTCGTTCCTCCAATCAATCGACTGCTTTAGAAGCATATTCCGCTCAGTGCGCTCGGGGTCAAACGGGGATGTACGGTGCTAAACACGTATAAGAATTTCATTTCAAAATCACTTCACGAACGTATTCATTACCGAGAACTTTTCTGTATTCATTCCGGCCGACTCTGGCCTTGTTCTGAAGCTCGGTGCTACCGATTACTTTCTTTGCCACCTCTTCCAGCTCGACGCCGTTATCCAAAGCCGCAGCCCCGTTCTTAAAAGTGATCCAGAGACTTATATTGGGCTGATCCGGTGATTTTGGAGTGAGCCTGAAAACCTTGTAATCGATGACCAGCCCAGCTTTTTTGAAAGCTTCCATGGTCGGCTTCCATGTCGAATTTAGCCAATCGATGTACTCTTCGAAATGCCCGTACTCAACGTGAATGTAGTCCACCTCAGTAACGGGGCCATCGGTGTACTGGCGCACATCCTCGGCAAGTGCATTGAGCGAAAGTGAGGAAACTGCGAGACACACGGAAAAGATAGCGGCTTTGATCATTTTTTCTTCACCTCGTTTTTCATTGTTGTCCTACTTGGACCAGGGCGGAACCACACCGTTGCTGCGCGCGTATGCGATCGACTGCCCCAGATGCTCGTGTTGATCTTCGAGAATGAGCATGAGGGCGCCCTGCTTCGTCATATCTCTTCCGAACAGTTTCACCGGCGCCTGCAGGTCGTTGTCGGAAAGTCCCGTAATCGCTTTTTGCAGATTGAGGTAGGAAGCCTTCAGAGCTTCCTGCAATTTCTCCGGATCGGTGATGGGCGCGGGCTTTGCCACCGTATTCGGTGTGCCCGAAAGCACGCCGACGAGCATGCCGTTCTCCTTAACGATCAGGTTGAACACATCGCCGACCGAGCGAACGCCCTGGCCGGGCTTCCAGTCGTACTTGCCTGACATAACGCGCGCGAGTCCGGTGAATTTGTCGGAAAGTGTTGCGGCATCTTTTCCAAAGGCGGCCTGTATTCCTGCCGCCTGCGCCTGCGCCAACGGCACCATCAGAGCGACCGCAAGCGCGCACACTCCGTACTGAGTCAGAATCTTCTTCATGTGGAACTCCTCTAGGCGATGCTCCTGCTCACCGGACAATATGCCGCGAAGAACCAGTGTTTGCAGGAAAAGTGACATGCGGTGTCCGAAATGAGACAAGCGGTCAGAGTTGGCCGTCAAATACTGGTGCCACGGATCATCGAGTGTGCTTGCTTACATCCTAGAAGACTTTCCTGGCAGGAGACTTTAACCCTGTGACCAAGGTTTCGGAATCTATTTCCTCCGAGGTATTGCTTCCGACCCATCAGCAAGCGCATATGCCGTCACAGCCATCACCGCTGCATTCTCATTCAATTGCTGCACATTCACCTTATCAAGAGTGTCCGCGGCAGAATGATGATAGCTAAAGTAGAACCTCGAATCCTGCGAGGGACTGAGACCGGGAACGCCGAGCTGGACCATACCGGCGATATCCTCGGCGGTTACCTCGTCAGATCTGGTGAGAACGCTTGCTCCAATCGGTGCCAGTGCGTTCGCAACGGGCGCGAGATATCTGGCAGCCTCAGGCGCGCCAAACAAACTGAGGCCTGTTGGATGGTCGCAGCCTAAGTCGCTTTCCAGCGCCGCTATGTGATAAGTGAGTTCGCTGGAGTGTTCCTGGAGATATGTTGTCGCGCCACTGACGCCGAACTCCTCATTCATCCAGGCGACAAAACGGATTGTGCGTTTTGGATGGATGTTCAGTGACTGCAACAAATGGATC
>DATHPO010000177.1:0-5408 GCA_035483835.1 Terriglobales bacterium | reverse complement strand
ATTCAGATGCGCCTTAAGGGTTTGAAACTGCTCTTCACGCGTCTTGCGCTCATCCCAGAGCTTGAAGTTCACGAAGAACGTCGCGTTGTAAGTGGTGCGCGCAAAGCTCAGTAAGCTGAATCCGACAAAGCAGGTGGACTGGGCGACACCCGGCGTATCCATGATGATTTTTTCGACTTGCTTGACGACAGCATTCGTGCGCTCCAGTGAAGCCCCATTCGGAAGTTGCATGCTGACGTAGGCGTAGCCTTGGTCTTCGTCGGGAAGGAAACTCGTTGGGACGCGGTTGGCGAAAAAGAAGCCTGCGCCGGCAAAAACAACCAGCAGCACCACGACTACCGCGGTTTTCTTCACCAGGACGGCGCTCCAGCCTACATAACCCTCGGTGGCGCGATCGAAAGTCCGGTTGAACCAGTCGAAGAATCTTTGCAGTAATCCATGGCTCTCTTCCTTTGGCTTGAGCAGCAGCGCTGCCAACGCCGGACTGAGAGTGAGCGCGTTGAAAGCGGAAAGCAAAACGGAGATGGCAATGGTGACGGCAAATTGTTGATAAAGCTTTCCGGTGATTCCCGGAATGAACGCCGTCGGCACGAATACAGCTGAAAGAACTAGCGCGATTCCAACCACTGGGCCGGAGAGCTCTTCCATCGCTTTTAACGCCGCGTCCTTCGGCGTCATGCCTTCTTCAATGTGGCGTTCCACGCCCTCGACCACCACGATGGCGTCGTCCACCACCAGGCCAATCGCCAGCACCAGGCCGAACAGCGACAGCGTATTGATGGAAAAGCCAAACACCGGGAAGAGTATGAATGTGCCTATCAGCGATACGGGCACGGCAAGAAGTGGAATCAGCGTGGCGCGCCAGCCCTGCAAAAAGATATAGACCACAAGGATGACCAGAGCCAGCGCGATCAGCAGCGTGATCACAATCTCCTTGATGCCTTCGGTGACGGCCCGCGTAGTGTCTAGGGCAACGGTATAGTCCAGGTCGTCTGGAAAGCGCTGCTTCATCTGCGCCATCAGCTTGTTCGCCGTGGCCGCAGCCTGAACGGCATTTGAGCCCGGAATCTGATAAAGCGCAAGAACGGCGCTCGGCTTGCCATTGTAGCGCCCGGAGATGCTGTAGTCCTGCGATCCCAGCTCGATGCGAGCCACATCACGGACACGAACGATACCCCCATCCGGGTTCTCACGTACCACGATTTTTCCGAACTCTTCCGGCGAAACCAGCCGGCTCTGCGCCAGAACCGCATAGGTAAATTCTGTGCCTTTGGGAGCAGGCTCGCCGCCCGCTTTTCCGGCCGGATTGACTGTGTTTTGCGCCTGCACGGCGCTGATGATCTCCGGGACCGTAACCCCGAGCTTCGCTAATTGGTCGGGTCTCACCCACATACGCATTGCGTATTGCCCGGCGCCGAACACATTGACGATACCGATGCCGTATGAGCGGAGCAAGGGATCGACCAGATTGATGTAGGCGTAGTTGGCCAGAAATGTCGCGTCATAAGTTCCGTTGGGAGAGTAGAGGTCGAACAATATCAACGGTGCAGTGGGGGATTTGCGCACCGTGATCCCATAATTGTTAACGTCCACGGGAAGCTGCGAAGCGGCCTGCGTCTCGCGAGATTGCGCGAGAATGAAATCGTTGTTGGGGTCGGTCTTCGCGTCGAAATCGACGATCAAGGTCGTCGACGAGTTTCCGGTGGTATTCAGCGAATACATGTAGTTCATGTTGTCCACGCCGCTCATTTGTTGCTCCAGAGGCGTGGCCACGGCTTGTTCCAGGGTTTGCGCATCGGCGCCGACGTAGGTGGCCAGAATTTGAATCTCCGGCGGCGCGATATTCGGAAACTGAGCTACCGGCAGGGCCAGGATCGTCAGGGAGCCGATAAGCACCATGACAATGGAAATCACTATGGCGACGATGGGTCGATTGATGAAAAATTTTGACATGGCTTAATTTCCCTTTGCTTGCTGTGCGCTAAAGGGCTTGGGATTCACCAGCTCGCCGGGCCGGGCCTTCTGAATTCCCTCGGCGATCACTTTTTCTCCGGGTTTTAGCCCATCCGAAATCACCCAATCGCTCCCGGCATGGTCGCCAACCGTCACCGTCCTGATACTCACCTTGTTGTCTGGGCCCACCACCGCGACCTGGTAGCCTCCCTGAAGCTCACTCACCGCGCGCTGCGGAACCAGCAGCGCTTCCTTCTGCAGCCGAATCACCGCCCGCACTTTTCCGTACCCTCCCGGCCGCAAGATATTCCCCGGATTCGGAAACAGCCCCGCGATCCGTATCGCGCCCGTCCCAACATCCACTTGCCGGTCCGCAAAATAAAACGATCCCTGCTGCGGATACACGGACCCGTCCGCCAGAATCAATTCCAGCCGCAAATTCTTGTCCGCTTCCAACCGGCTGCTCTCTGTCGGAAACCGCTTCCGCCACGCCAGATACTGCGGCTCGCTCACCGTAAAATAAACTTTGATCGGATCGACTGTCGAAACCGAGGTCACTGGCCCGCTGCTCAGATTGACCAGCGCCCCCACTTGCAGTTGTGCCTGCCCGGCAATCCCGTCGATGGGCGCAATCAACCGCGTAAAATCAAGGTTGATCTTGGCCGTTTCAACGGCCGCTTGATTGGTCTTGATCGAGGCCTCGGCGGTCTGCACGGTGGCCTTGGCAGCCAGATTGTTCTGCACCGCGTTGTCCAGATCCTGCTGGCTTGCGGCTTGTTCTTTCGCCAGTGGCCCATATCGCTCCACGTCCAGCTGAGTTCTCCCCTGCACCGCCTGCGCATTCGCCAGCAAAGCCTTGGCCTGTGCCAACTGCCCTTCCGCCTGGTCCAGCGCCGCTTGAAACGGCCGCGGATCGATCTCAAACAGCAGCTGTCCCTTCCGGACGAATGCCCCTTCCTGATAAGCCTGCTTCATCAGGTAGCCGGTAACCTGCGCCCTTACGTCTGCGTTGGTCAGCCCATCCAGAGTCCCAATCCATTCCCCATAGATCGGAACGTCCTTCTGCTCCACCTGAACCACCTCTACATCCGGTGTCCCTCCCGGCTGGGCCCCGGCCACATGCTTCGGACGCACTGCCCCTATCACCAGTCCAACAACGACCAGGCCAACCGCTCCGCCTATCCAAAATTTATATTTTGAAAGCGTATTCATTTTGTCCCCCACCCACGCACACCGCGTCTTCCCCTGCTATGGCCACGGAGCGATGGAACGTCCGCATGCGGCACCAGTCCCCAAGTTCGGTGCCGCGCAGAGGGCTCCCGCCTGAAGGGAATCCTCCTTACCTACAAATCCTTTTTTAAGCGGCCATGCCAAGGGAAGATATCCTAATCCCCAGAAATGTTAAGGACAAGCATCCAGTCTGCCGAGCGCGGGTTTGATGCAGCAAAGGCCAGATTGGACATAAACTATTTTCGTTGCACGCCCGCGGCGTCGCCTTGCGATACGTCCACCTCAAGCCCGCACGCGAATCCCACGAACTGTTTCCTATTTCGCATCTTCGTTGCTTTCCTTTGCGGTTCCATCTGGGTAAGATTGAGCAAAGGGGAAAAGAGCGTAGCGTATCGGTACACAGTCTGAACGCGAAAATAACCTGGTTGAAACATTGCCGAAACTTAGGTCACGGGAAACTGTCAGCAGCCAGAGGTCAACTGTGAAAACGGTAACGAACGAACCTCTCTTAACCGAAACTTCCCTGTTCCGAGTCAGTCTCGCTCAAACGCCGGAGCATCTTATGGCCTGCCAGCGCCTGCGTTACTCCGTCTTCAATGAGGAGTTGGGCGAAGGCCTGTCCACCTCTGACCGCGAGCGCCTCGATATCGATCCCTTCGACAATTTCTGCGACCACTTGATGGTCACGGACCTCGAGTCCGGCAAGCTGGTCGGCACCTATCGCCTGCAAACCGGCGAAGTGGCCCACAGAAACCTCGGCTACTACGGCAATCAGGTCTTCGACTTTTCGGTTTATGAACCCTATCGCAAGGAAATGCTCGAACTTGGCCGCGCCTGCACGCACATCGATTTCCGCAACATCATGGTCCTGCACGCACTCTGGAAAGGCATCGCCGTCTATGCCACCCGCAACGAATCCCGCTACCTGATCGGCTGCAGTTCCATCACGTCCCAGGAAGAAAACTACGGCATGGCCATGTACGACGCGCTGAAAGAAAAGTACCTGATCGACCCGCCTCTCCGCACCAATCCTCAACCCGGGCAGGCTTGCCAATCCACCGGAGTTGCCGTGGAATCCACCCGGCCGCCGCGCCTCTTCCGCGCTTATCTGGAAATCTCCGGCCGCATCTGCGGTCCGCCCGCCATCGACCGCGAATTCAAAACCATCGACTTCCTCACCATCGTTGACCTCGCCAACCTGCCCGACCGCGTCCGCAGCCGCTTCTTCTAGAACCCTGTTGAACTCTGCTGGCTGCGTCTAATCTTGTAGGGGGGGGCTTTACGCCGCCTTCGATCGCCGCGCAACCAATTACGCGCCAATCCCCCTTTTGCTTCCCGCCTGCGCATCTCATGTACTATGGAACCATGAGTGCCGACTTCAACCCTCTCGATTGGCAACTCCTCTATCGCTTCCCCGATCGCCTCCACAAAAAATCCAGTTGGACCGAACATGTCCCCTTTGCCATGGCGCTCATCGAGATGCTGCATCCCCGCACCCTGGTGGAACTCGGCACCCAGCACGGCGTCTCCTATTGCGCTTTTTGCCAGGTCGTCGCCGAACTCAAACTCCCCACCCACTGCTTCGCCGTGGACACCTGGCTCGGCGACCCCCACGCCAACTACTACAAGGAATCCGTCTATCTCGATTTGCACGCTTACCACCGCCGCTACGAATCGTTTTCCACTTTGCTTCGCATGACGTTTGACCAGGCCCTGCCGCACATCCCCGCGGCCTCCGTGGACCTGCTGCACATTGACGGTTTGCACTTCTACGACGCCGTGAAATCCGATTACGAAACCTGGCTCCCCAAGCTCAGCGACCGGGCGGTCGTCCTCTTCCACGACACCATGGAAACGCAACGAGGCTTTGGCGTTCACCAGCTCTGGCGCGAACTCTCCCCGAACTTTCCAAGCTTCAATTTCGAACATGGCCACGGCCTCGGCATCCTCGCCGTGGGGCCGCAACAACCGCAGGCTTTCCTCGAGTTTCTTCAGACCGCCAACGCCAAGCCCGCCGCAACCCGGGCGCTCTTCGCCTCCCTCGGCCGCCGCCTCATTCTCGAAACCGAAAAGCGCTGGCTCAGCCAGAAATCCCCCGTCCAGCGCGTCCTAACCGTCCTGAAATCCAAATCTCTCCTGCGTTAATAAACTCTCCCGCGTAGCGGCCACCTTCAGGTGGTCCAGCAGCTCTTGCATGTGTAGGGGCGGCTTTACGCCGCCTTCTT
>DATHPO010000176.1:0-2960 GCA_035483835.1 Terriglobales bacterium | reverse complement strand
TAACTCACGTGTCCGAATTTCGTCGCAAGGAACCGCAGCAGTTCGATCTGAAGTTCTCCGCGCGGAGCAAAGTCCGTATGTCCGCCTTCGCACGCGAAAACATGGTGGCGGCTGCCATCCCAAAAAAGTCCCGCCTCTCCTAAACCGGTTCCCGGAGCTACGACCGCCTGATTGCCCGCGACCGAACCCGCTCCCGGGTTGAGAGTGACGAGATCCTCAATTCCGAGGGCGTCGATGCCCCAGGCGCTTGCTTCCAGGTCATTGATCAACAGAGTGGCTGCAAGATGGATCTGATTGGCCAGTACGGACTGCTCGATGACCCACGGAAGATTCGAAGTTTCCACGCGTCCGTTGCGGACGGGGCCTGCGATTCCAAAGCATGCCGCCTCCGGACGAGTACCCGACTCATCGAGGAACCGTGTTACGATTTCACCAAGCCCCCGATGGTCACGACTGGGAAAGACGCGTTCCGAGACTAATTGGAAGCGCCCATTCTGAGGTTGGAAGTAAGCCAGCCTGGCATTGGTCCCACCAATATCGCCGGCCAGAATCATTTTTCGAAGTTCCTCCAGCGGCGGCCGTCGCGTTCGAGAAGTTCGTCGGCCTCCTTCGGTCCCCAGGTGCCGGAAGCGTAGTTGGGGAAATTGCGCGGCGGGAGCGCCTTCCAAAGATCGAGCACCGGGTTCACCACCGACCAGCCCGCCTCCACCATATCCGCGCGTTGAAAAAGCGTTTGATCGCCAATCATGCAGTCGTGCAGCAGTCGTTCGTAGCCTGTGCTCGGCTGCTTCCCAAAGTATTCCTGATATTCGAAGTTCATGTCCACCGTGCCAAGGCGCATCACCGGTCCGGGCACCTTGGCGGCGAACTGCAGAGAGATGCCTTCCTCGGGTTGAATATGAAGCACCAGTTGATTGGGCATCAGATGTTCGACCGGCGTGTCGCGGAACAGTACAAAAGGTGCTCGCCGAAACTGTATCACGATGTGGGTATTACGCACGGGCATCCGCTTGCCTGTGCGCAGGTAGAATGGAACGTCCGCCCAGCGCCAGTTATCGATCGATAACTTCATGGCAACGAATGTTTCGGTGCGCGTTTCCGGGGGCACGTCTTCTTCGCCGCGATACGCTGGAACGCGCTTGCCATCCTCGGTGCCCTCCCCGTACTGTCCGCGTACCGTACGGCTTAGGACTTCTTCGTCGCTCATCGGCTGGATGGCATGCAGAATCTTGGCCTGCTCATCGCGCACCGCATTCGCATCGAAAGAGATCGGAGGCTCCATCGCGGTCAGACTGATGAGTTGCATGATGTGGTTGGGCACCATGTCGCGCAACGTTCCGGCATGATCGAAATAGCTGCCTCGGCCTTCGACGCCGACCGTCTCGGCGACCGAGATCTGCACGTGATCGATGTAGCGCCGGTTCCAGACCGGCTCGAAGATTCCGTTCGCAAAGCGGAACGCCATGATGTTCTGTACAGTCTCTTTGCCGAGATAGTGATCGATGCGATAGATCTGCTTTTCGTCGGCGACCTTCAACAGTTCCTGGTTCAGCGCTTTCGCTGATTCCAGATCATGCCCGAAGGGTTTCTCGATAACGACGCGACGCCAGTGGTTGTTGCTTTGATCCATCAATCCTGCGGCGGCGAGCCTCTGCACGATCGGTCCGAAGAAATTCGGCGAGACCGCCAGGTAATAGAAAAAATTCTGATGGGTGGAGTGAGTCTGATCGATCTTGGTTAAAGCGTCCTTGAGGCGCGAGTACAGATTGTCGTCATCGAAATTTCCCTGAAGATAGTAAAAACGCTGCGAGAACCATCCCCATAGCTCGTCATCTACGCAATCGCCGCAATACGCCTTGATGTCGTCATAGACTTTCTTGCGGAAGTCTTCATCGGAATACTGCGCGCGTGCCACGCCTAGGACCGCGAAATCCCGCGACAGCAGCCCAGCGCGTGCCAGGTTGTAAAGCGCCGGAATCAACATGCGCCCGGTCAGATCCCCAGCCGCACCGAAGATCACCATGACGCAAGGATCGCTTTGCTTACCGATGCGTGGCGGTGGCGGCGCCGTTTTGGGCTGTTCTGCTAATTGAGCCATTGAATAAGTCCCTTTGTTGTTCTCTGCGCTCTCGGCGAGACCTCAGCGCTCTGTGCGTTTTAAGACTTAGCCGTCCGTTGCATGCGAGCGAATTTCTCCCATCTCCGGGAACTAGTGTTTCCCTTTTCCGGCGTCTTCCACATGCCCGCCAAACTTCTGCCGCATCGCCGATAACATCTTCTCAGCGAACGTGTGTTCCTGGCGCGAACGGAAGCGGACAAACAATGCGGCTGTCAGGACGTCGGCGGGAACGGCCTCGTCGACAGCAGCCTGAATCGTCCACCTGCCTTCGCCGGAATCCTGGACGAAGCCTGTGTACTCGGCGAGCGTCGGATTCTCGGTCAGGGCCATCGCCGTGAGATCAAGCAGCCACGAACTGACCACGCTGCCGCGCCGCCATACTTCCGCGATGTCGGGCAAGTTCAGGTCGTAGCGAATGTCTTCAGGCAACTCCTTGCTGTTCGCATTCTTGAAGATGTCGAAGCCTTCCGCATAGGCCTGCATGAGGCCGTACTCGATCCCGTTGTGTACCATTTTCACAAAATGTCCTGAGCCCGACGGTCCGCAGTGAATGTATCCATCTTCAGCGGTGCCGCCGAGTTTCTCACGTCCGGGGGTTCGAGGAATGTCACCCTTGCCAGGCGCTAGAGTCTTGAAGATCGGATCGAGTCTCTGCACGGCTTCTTTCGGCCCCCCAAGCATCATGCAGTAACCGCGCTCCAGGCCCCACACGCCGCCGCTGGTTCCCACGTCGATGTAATGAATGCCCTTGCCCTTGAGTTCTTTCGCGCGGCGCACATCATCCTTGAAATAGGAATTGCCGCCGTCGATGATCGCGTCCCCAGTCTGCATGTGCTGGGCA
>DATHPO010000175.1:0-77552 GCA_035483835.1 Terriglobales bacterium | reverse complement strand
AATTGAAAGTCGGCACGCCAACCAGCGTCACCCCTCTCACTAGCAGCGAATCTTCTCAGCACAATCCAAAAATAGAAAAAGGTACAAACAAATGGCAGAAACAGGAACAGTAAAGTGGTTTAACGACGCCAAGGGCTATGGCTTTATCAGCCGTCAAAATGGCGAAGACGTCTTCGTGCACTTCTCGGCGATTCAGGCGGGCGGCTTCCGCAGCCTGCAAGAGGGCCAGGCGGTGCAGTTCGACGTCACCAAAGGCCCCAAGGGCTGGCAAGCTGAGAACGTTCAAGCTGTCTAAGTGGCAAATACGAATGCCCGGAATTCGAAAGGATTCCGGGCATTTTTTTTTGATACGTTTGGCAGGCTGCGGAAGACAAGGGACTCGTATCTGGTGATTCGTATCAGGGTATGCCTTCAGGCATACCGTAACTCGTTGCAGATGAGCCCGGCTGGGTTCTGATCTTTCGTGCGCCAACAGCATTGAACGACGCTGTCTTACTTCGACTTCTCTTGCTTCGCCTTGACCTTCGCCCATCGCGCCTTCTGCGCCGCCGCGATCTTTCGGCGAGCCGTCGCCGAAAGAGTCCGACGCGACACGGTGGCGAACTTTCCGCCCTCCAACTTGCCCAGCACTGCGAGAGCCGCGTCCACATGGCGAAGGTTGTTTACCAGATGAGCTCTTTCCGCTCTCAATTCCGCGACAATGTTTCCCAGTCCCTTAAGTCTTGGCATGAATGAATTGTACCGGATGCATCAGGCACAGGTATCGTTTTGCGGCCCGAAGGAATCCGTGGCTTTCCCGATAGCACATTCGTGCCATTCCCATCCCTCTGGCGGCAGGCTATGTTGATGGTGAACAGTTTCTCGGGGGAGGAACCTGTTCGAGCGATTCGTCCCATGACTCAAACGGGTCTGGGACGTTTTGTTTTAGGATTGAAAACAGATTCGAGTTGCGACTTCACTCCTTCAAACCCGCGACCTTACCCCGCAATACGGTGACCGACGCTTTCGGAAGAGTGAACATTGTTTGTGAGCTTGCCGCGATCGTCGTCCCGACCGGAGGATGGTCCGGGTCGGGATGACTGTTCAAGCCGTCGTTGATCCAGACGTACTGCTCGCTCCCGAAAGTCACAAAGGCGACCGGCCCCGAAAACGATGCATTCTGTTTGTTCCGGGAATCTTCAAATTGAACTCGCACCGTGTGCGCGTCATTCTCGTCACGATTGACCAGCATCAACGACCAGTTTCCGTCAGGCCGATGCACCGCATACGATGTGACCAGCATATTCCCGTCGGCGTCCTTAATGTCCGTCGACGAAGGAAACATGAGATGCATCCCGGAGCGGTGCTGGACCCACTCCAGATTGATCATGTGAGCGGCAAAATAGGGCGACGTATATCCCTTGATGTCGTAATTCTCATCAGAAACGAAGTTCGACCACGAAGCCCAACCCAGGCACGTATTGTGGATGCCTTCGGGCTGGATCGGCGAGTGATAGAAGGCCGTGCCTCCACCTTCAAAGAACGATCCCACATTATCGGCCAGCCACAGCGCCGCAAAAATCGTGGTCATGGGTCCGGTGAGTTCGTTGGCCAGGTGATTCTCCGTCACCATCAAGGGCACATCTTTAGGCACACCGTCATCCCGCCAGACCTGCAGGATGTGCTTCATCAGCTGTGGTTCGGTATACCAAGTTTTCCAGGTGATGGTGCACGGCTCGAATGGATAGTGCTCGAAAGAAACGAAAGCCAGGTCGGAAAGATGACCATGCGCCTTGAGGTAATCCACGAAGCGGCCCATCCACGAAACCCGCCCCTGCGCGTCTGGCCACACCCGGATGTCTTCGTTGACTCCTTCAAACACCGGTCCGCCCAGCCTGAGTTTGGGGTCAACGTTGTGAATAGCCGCGGCCCATTGGATGTAAAGCGCGCCGTAGTCTTCTGGCATAGCGTGTTTGCCGTCGGGCTCTTCACCCATCTCTATGTATCCGATGCGGTATCCGCGCTTCTCAATGTAGGCAATCTCGGCGGCCGCGTCTTCGGGCGTACCGTAAAGCATGGTGGCCGGAATCATCGCAGGCAGATTGTTGGTCAGGCCGCTCGAGAAGAAAAGATCGAAGCCGCTGTGCTGGTAGGGTCCTTCATCGTACACGTCAGCAGCCGAATGCCAGGGATCGATGGACGAAACGCAATAAGTAGTTCGGCTTTCGGCGGGATCTTTGGGCGCCTCAACAAAAGCGCCGCTCACATTGACCGTGCCAACAGCAACCTGCTGAATCGCGTAGCCGACGCAGTTCCGAACGTCACCCGCTCCGTGCTCGTCGCAAGTATTGGAAGATTCTGTCATCAAAATTCGCACGAAGCGCGTGGAAACCGGCACGTCGGCGAGCTTCAGAGTCACCTTTCCGCCTTGCGCATTCTTCAACACACCCGAGGAAAAAACCTTCCATTCACCTTTCGGACCAAGATCGAAGTCGAGCGCGTCTCCTCCAGTCCAATATTCCACCTGATACGAAGTCGCATGAGGACTCGCCCACGCGATGCGCACGGCGTTTACCGGTTTATCGGCCTTCAGATCGACCACCACCCACTGCGGATGCAGCGTGTCGCTCTCGCCCGTGAACTTGCTTGTCAGGTACGGATTGCTTTTCCAATACGTAAGGTTTGGACCCGGAACCGGCCGATCCCCGCTGGTCGCGAACCCGCGATGCGGCAAAGCGTAGGCCAGGATGTAACGGGTTGGCTGCTTGAGTTCGGTGCTGCCAGTGAAGTATCCGCTCCTGTGCGCGGCGTCGCTCCAAGTGCCATTTTCGGTCCAGTGCCACGCGGCCATGCGAAGTTCGGTATTGTTGCGGTAAGTGATCGGCCCCCATCCCGCGGAAAGAGCTTCCTGGATGATATGGGGCGTGTAAACTCGGTCGATTCCCGTCCGGGACAAGACATCAATCGAGCTGCCCAGAGCGGTGTCGGGATCGAAAGAGTTGATCGCATGGCCCGGCGTTACATCCACATGAACTGTCCCAGTCGGCGGTTCCGCTGCCTTCGACTGGGCGGAAGCAGTTGCGCCCAGCAACATGAAAGAAAGAATGGTGATGGAAGTGGCAGAGCCTCTCAGCAACGCTCGGGGACGGGTTGGTCCAAACTTCCACTGTGCGAGAAGAACAAGCCACATGGGATTTCCTCGTGTCGGCGGGAATCATAACATTCCCCATTCTCCGCGCCGAGTCGCTGGTGAATTGTCGAGCTAGAGATTAGGATTTCCAGTGGTGGCCAATTTGTCCATCGAATCGGGTTTCAAGGAGTTCTACGATGAGCAGCCTTGCTCTTCTGCAATCACTGAAGGACAGCGTTCTCGGCCAAGCCAGCGTGAAAGCGATCTATGGCGAACCAATCTCAGCCCACGGAAAGACCGTAATCCCGGTCGCAAAAATAGCCTACGCTTATGGCGCTGGGGCTGGAACTGGCGGTGTTGGCGATACCAGCGCTCGCGGCGAAGGAGGGGGCGGCGGTGGAGGAGTGCGAACCGTCCCGGTTGGCGTTATCGAAATCAGCGACCAACAGACCAGTTTCGTCCCCATCACTGACCGCAAGAAGCTGACTGGAGCATTGCTGGCCGGCATTGGTTTCGGGATGTGGCTGGGTTGGCGCAACCGGCGGTGAACAAGAACGCTCATGTTGGTCGAATTTGGCTACGCAGACCAAGACGGCGAGATGACGAACCTGAAACTGGCGGATTCGGCTTAGGGAAAAATGGTGCGCCCGGAGAGATTCGAACTCCCGACCCTCTGGTTCGTAGCCATCCGTCCACGTTCTTAACAATTCTAATTATTCTCAAATAGTTCTTTACTTTCATACTGCTACAGGCTCATACTGTAGTCATCATGGTTAACCAAATATCACCGACTTTAACGGAGTTTGCTACCTCTGGTAGCACACGGGTAGCACAGCCGAAACGGAAGTTCAATCTCACCAAGAAGGCAATTGATGCGCTGGCTTCGCCAAGCAACGGGCAGCGGGCTTACTTCTATGACACGAAGGTTCGCGGGCTAGCCGTGGCTGTTTCTCCGATGGGGAAGAAAACTTTCATCCTCTACCGGAAAGTTGCAGGCAAGCCGGAGCGCATCACCATCGGCCCATACTGCGATCTATCAATTGAGCAAGCGCGGGGCAAGGCCGAAGAAATGAATGCAGCCATTGCAGACGGCAAGAACCCCGCAGAGCAAAAGCGCGCCGTGCGCGATGAGATGACGCTCTCGGAATTATTCCAGCGGTATCTGGACGATTACGCGAAGGTTCACAAACGAACATGGCGCGACGATGAAAGTACATTCAAGCTGCATCTGCACGGCTGGCAGTTCCGAAAGATTTCCGGCATCGCGCTGCCCGATGTAGTCAGATTGCACGCGCACATCGGGCGCACACGCGGCCACTATGCCGCAAACAGGCTAGTCGAATTACTCAGCACGATTTTTGCACGAGCTATCGAATGGGGATGGGAAGGGAAGAATCCTGCCACTGGCGTTACGCCATTCGCGGAAGTGAAGCGCGAGAGATTCATGGACGGCAACGAACTCCGCGCCTTTTTCCAGAGCCTCAAAGTAGAACCGAATACGACGATCCGCGATTTTCTGTTAGTGGCGCTGCTGACTGGCGCGCGCCGCGGCAACGTCCAAGCGATGCGATGGGATGAACTGGACTTCGACCGCGCAACGTGGACGATCCCAGCCGCGAAAGCGAAGACCGGCGACACAATCAATTTGGCCCTATCGCCTCACGTTCTCGCGATACTTGAGACTCGCAGAGAGACTGCAAAGACTGAGTGGGTATTCCCAGGCACGGGCAAGAGCAAACATCTAATCGAACCTAAAACCGCGTGGAAGCGAATCATCGCGCGTGCAGCGACTTTGCAAAAGCAGGAATGGCTGAAAGCGCACAAACGCAAAACGGAAGCCGATTTCCAGAAGGAAATCCCGAACGCTGGTTTGCCCGATCTTCGCATGCACGATCTACGGCGTACCCTTGGGTCATGGGAAGCGGCCACGGGCGCATCGTTGCCAATCATCGGGAAAAGTCTGGGACACGGCCCAGGTTCGACAGCAACGGCGATCTACGCGCGGCTGAATCTCGACCCGGTTAGGGCTGCGGTGAATCTCGCAACGGATGCCATGCTGCAAGCGGGGAATGTGGCGGGCTTGCTGGCAGGGGGTGAGTAATGATCGTAAGCCAAGAGAGCTTAATCCTTGAAGCTCGCATAGCCGACGACGAGGCCCGGCTGGCGGAACTTAATGCACGGCATAAAGTCGCGCGTTCCATGACGGGTGACCGCAGATCGCGTGAACTCAGGATTATTGAAAGACGAATCCGCGACACTACAAAGCACAGAACAGAGCACCAACAGCGACTACGCCGGATCGGCAATGCCCCACCGTCCCCTGGAGATTCGTCCAACCTGGGCGCGCAGCAATACAACGGGCAGGAACGCAAGGAACCGAGGTCTTCCGCTACGCCACGCCAAGCCATCGACAAACTCCGAACAGACTGCGATTGGACCCTCGAGCAATTGGCCGAAGAAGTGGGAATTAGCCCTAAGCAAGTGAGTCGTCACATCAAGGGCCAAGGCATGCACCCATCTACTAGACGCGCCTACAAAGATGCGTTCGCGGCGAAATTGAATCGCGTGATTGAACTGTAAGAAATGTCCGCTAAATGTCCGCCTAGTGTCCTTCATTAGTCTTTAACCCTGCCTTACAGTGCTCTCAGATCGTTAACGGGAGCAGACAAATTATGAGCACTATAGCAGCAAGACCCCAGCTACTTTCAAACCGCGAAGCGGCTGATTTCATCGGCGTCTCGCCGGGAACGTTGGACGTGTGGCGTTCTGAGAAACGTTACCTGATCCCTTATTACAAGGTCGGCGGCCGAGTTTATTACGACTCCGGCGATTTACTAGCGTGGCTGCGGGTTCGCAAGGTTCACGCGGGCGAGCAGGAATTGGCGACTGTTTAAGAGTTAGCGCGGCGGAACCCTCGGAAGGCCCGCCGCGAGTTGTGGACTGTTTCGCACATAGGTGACAACAATGTCAGCAATACCACAATCTGGTCCGGAAAGCTGCTCGGATAACCGCAATAATTTCACTGAAGGCGAGTACGTTTTTCACCTCGCAAGGTTTCATCAGCATATTGAGAAAGCAAGTGCCGTCCTCGAGCGCCGGTTGCTCCGGGGCGCCCCTACTCACGTTAGCGAAGTATTTCGCCGGGTGCAGACGGGGCTCCAATGCGCGCAAAACTCTGTGCGGCTAGTGACGCACAGCGCAAGAGACAAAAGTGAGCGGGGTGACGATTGATGACGGCACCCCATAGTAGCCAAACAAAGGAACGGCCCCAGCCTGTTTCCCCGGTTAGTCTGCCCGCGGAACGCGTGGTACTTGGCGGATTGATCGAATCGCCCGAACTGATGCCCGAGGCGGTTGCATCCGGGCTAGCGGTAAGGGATTTCAGCTTAGACAATCATCGCCGAATCTTCGCCGCGATTCTCGCCATGCTAGAAAGCCACTCGCCAATTGATTTCGTGTTACTCGCGGAACACCTGGGTGGGTCGCAGGATGACTACGTTTTGGTTAGCAGTCTCTTAGAGGGCATAGTCATCGAACGGGCGCACATCCTTCACCATGTCGCCCTAGTTCGCAAGAAGTCCAAGCTTCGCCAGTTGGAACGGATGGGAGCGAGTCTGGTAGCGTCCGCCTGTGACACAGGAGCGGACCCGGACAAGATTGCCGCGCTGATCCGCGAACGACTGCAGTGCATTGTCCCCGCGGGAGTGGCGCACCATGTCTGAAACTACTCATGGAGTGCCCCTTTCATTTGCTGACGCGAATCCCGCGGCGCCAGAGTCGCGCACTCTATGCGAGATTACCGAAGACGGATTAGCTCTGACCCTCGCGGCGAAGTACGTGGACACATTGCGTTATGTGAATGAGTGGGGAACGTGGCTCGCATGGGATGGAGTGATTTGGAAGCCGGAAAAGACTCTCAAAGTCTTCGACTTGTCGCGGGCAGTGTGCCGTGAAGCGGCGAACACAAGCGAAACGCAAAGTCTCAAGAGAAAACTGTCGCAAGCTGCCACAGTTGCAGCCGTCGAACGGCTGGCGCGGTGTGACCGGCAATTCGCTTCCACGCCCGATGCATGGAACAGCGACCCGATGCAGTTAAACACTACGAACGGTGTAATCGACTTGGCAAGCGGGAAAATGCTCTCGCATGACCGGGCGAATTTCCACACTAAGGTTTGCGGAACCTCGGTATCCGAAAAAACACCGGAACTCTGGCTTGATTTCCTCAACCGTGTAACCAACCGTGACGAAGAATTGCAAGCCTACTTGCGGCGCACGGTGGGCTATTGCCTGACGGGCGACACGCGGGAACATGCCTTGTTTTTCTGCTACGGCACAGGCGCGAACGGCAAGAGCGTTTTTACTTCTACGCTCGCTGGGATCCTCGGGGATTATGCGAAATCGACTCCGGTAGAGGTATTCACCGAAACGAGAAACGAGCAGCACCCGTGCGCGGTCGCGGCCTTACAGTCGGTCCGGTTAGCGCTCACCCAGGAAACAGAAAAATCTTCCCGCTTTGCCGAAGCGCGGCTAAAGCAGATGACCGGCGGCGACAAGCTGACAGCGCGATACATGCACCAGAATTTTTTCGAGTTTTCTCCGCAGTTCAAGGTTCTCATTGCGGGCAATCACAGACCGCGCCTGTCATCGGTCGATGAGGCTATCCGGCGGCGCGTCCATCTGGTTCCGTTCGCTGTGACCATTCCCCCAGCCGAGCGCGATCCGCGGTTGACGGAAAAACTCAAAGCGGAGTGGCCGGCGATTCTGGGCTGGGCGATTCGCGGTTGCATAGAGTGGCAAAAAGAGGGATTGAAGCCACCGCAAACCGTTCTGGACGCGACCGAAGACTACCTATCGAACGAAGACCGCATAGGGATGTGGCTGAAAGAACGCTGCATCATGAACAGAAGTTTTTCCGCCAGCTCTAGCTCGGCATTCCGCGACTACAAAACATGGTGCGAAGACATGAACGAGCAGACAGGGAGCCAGCGGACATTTAGCCAGGAATTGTTAACGCGGGATGGAATCGGCAAGAAGCACACGATGACGGGCAAGCAATTTCTAGGATTCGGGCTAAGGTCGGACATACCAGAGGACAGCCGTAGCTAGGAACCGTCCCATGCTCGGATATCCCGTTCTGAACGACTATGACGCTTATGACACATCGGACCATTAGCACCGTTATACGCGCGCGTCATACGGGTTAAATGTGTTGATCCGTCATATCCGTCATGCACACTTTCGAAACTACGCTTTCTATATACGGGAAATTCGGTCGGTGTGAACTCAAACGCAAAGACTTAGGGAGAGAATGCGGACCAGATTCATGCTCCAATGGGCTAAAAAGTTAGCTTCTGCAGATCGCTGAGGCTCCAAAAATAGCCGGGGTTATACGCCTTCCTGCATCGATGGCCATCAATGTATTCGCGAAATGCGAAGGCCCATTGCCATGCGGGAGTCTGGTTTATAGCCAGATGCTCAACGCATGTATGTTGCTCATAAAAAATACATTACACAAGGATCGTCGATTATCTGCTACTCCCGTGCTACGCTCGCGTCCATTTGCCTTGAAACCAGTCGCCTAAACGGAACCAACCCAGGGAGCTAACGCTCGCATCGGATCACCCGCAGCGGGTGGACTAGGTGTGGTGGGTCGCCGGAAAACCGGCCCACATTCCCCTGGGAGCAAAAACCCGCCCGCTGCCTTGTCCAACCCCACCCACCCCACATCTGCGCGTCCTGAGCCACGAGGAACGCACGCGCGGGCCATCCTACGCGATGGAGCGAACGATTTACGAAAGTCATTCCGGAGGCTCAAGCGATACCGCGCGTGGACCATCCCCCGGCCACCCCGCCAGCCGCGCGCGTGACCCCACAACCAACTCAAACCCTAAAAACCGTTTTTTCTTGGGTCGTCTTGCCATCGGCTAATAATTGAATAATCTGCAGTCTTTCGCTGATGGTGTCCTACTGTTAAAAGGGTTGCGGTCCCCAGTTAGAGGACCCCAGATTCAGGTTTAGAACGGCTTTGGCACATGCTGATCTTGCCCGCCTGTTACATCCTTCCGTTCTACACGCACATTAATTTCCGCAACTCTTTCGGTGTTGGATTCGATGGTGACTTGATGTAGTGACGGGACATCGGAACCAGCAGAAGGGGCACGACGGGAACCCACATGTATTCACGGAGGTTTTCAGGATGGTAATCATTGCTCTTCTACTGCTCAGTTCTCTGACGTTCAGCTTATGGCTCACTTTCAGACTAGCGAAGTTGGTGATTTTCTACGCGCACGTGCCGAAACGACCTTAACCGTTTTTAGTAACCCTGACACAAACCGTCGTCGGATTTCCGCCACCGCGACGTTTGCAGTGGTTCCATCCCAGGTGTAGATCGCCCACCGTTTTCAAAGTAAACCTAGTTGGCTCAAAACCAGTCACGGAATTGTAGATCATCACTTGACCCGTTAGCGCATAAGAAACCCGCGCGGGGCAAAACTCTTGCGCGCAAGTTGGCGTCATGCGAGATTCGCGGTGGTCCACACAGCCAATTCGAAATAAAAAATCCGTTCGTTTCCGGTGGCCGCGCTACGCTTTCGTGGTACACACAGATTGAATGATTGACGTTGATCAATGTTAGATGGCGATGTGATGGCGGGCCAAGACACAATCGAGGAATTAACTCACGGAGATCTGGCCGACCTTGGCGAGTGTGTTTGTAACCGCTGGGTACACACGGACGACCCGCGACGGGAGTCGCGTTTGCCATCCGCAATCGAAACCTTGGACACCCCCGCACGGCGCGGAAGGAGAGTAAATGACGAAATTCAGCACGCCCGCAGCGAAGGCCGACCCAGGGCCGAAACCATCAACCGATGCAACGGCCAACGGAAAAAGCGGCCTATCCATGCCCGATTGGGTAGCGGCAGACCGTGCATTCAAGGAATCGCAACCGCTCCCGGTCAGTGACGGCGGTAAGGGCGTATCGAATTGAGCGCTCCTGATTTTTCCGGCTTCCAGTATCAAGGGCCACAGCCTCCGCCCGCGCCCGACCCTACGCAAAATCAGCCGGCGGATTTTTCCCAGTTCGGCCCGCCTGTCACGTCGACCAACATGGGCAGTTTCCCGAGTGGGACAGCTCCCGCAACGTTAACGTCACCACCCCCAGCCGGAACCGCGGATTTAGAGAGTCAGATTCAGCCCGCCCAGCAGGCGTTAGGGAATGCGCTGCAGAACCAGCAACAGGGCCAGCCGGGACAGCAGCCCGGACAGCAACCGGGACAAGGGCCAAACTTCCAAGATCCGCTCGGCCCGATGATTCAAGACTTAGTAACGCGGCATCAGCAATTGATGCAGCAAACCGCGCCACCCAGCACCGGCAGTCCCGTGAAAAACATGCTGCGCAATTTCTTCCAGGGCGCGGGCAATGCCATGATGCGCGATGCTGGAATTTCGCCGCCGGACGTGCAACGGCAGCAACTCGAATCGCAAATCGGGATGCTGACCAACGCGCGAAGTTTATACCTCGACAGGCAGGCGGAAGCAGCGTCTCGAGCGATGCAACTGCAAATGATGGGCACGCCCCTAACTCCGCAACTTGCGCAGAGCATCGGCCATCCGGAATTATCCGGGCAAGTTGTTCCGCCCTCGATTGCTCCCGTCATTTCCGCTGAGGACCGCGGGCGTGAAGCGGCACAGATTGCAGCCCAGCAACGGCAAGATGCACTCGACCAAAACAAGATCACCCTTCCGCCAACGGTGATTACCAAGGCGGCGGCGAGCGCAGCCGGTTACCCCGAGTTAGAAGGAAAGACTCTCACCACAGCCCAGGACTATGCGACCTTTGAAAAACTCTCGCAGGCCCGTGGTCTGCAAAAGTTCGATACGGGGAGAGACGGGAGCGGACCAGGACGCGGAATTTGGATACTCGACAGAGTGGGAACTCCTGTCCAGCAGATCAGCGCAATCAGCGAAGCCAATCGCGCAACCAAACTCGCGACCATGGGCGCGGGCCAAGTCTATGCGCTTCCCCCCGGCGCCACGAATCCGGTACTCACTACCATGGGCGCGGCGCAAGCGAACGGAATGCAAATTGTGCGGCCCGCGACTCCCGCGGACAACGAGAAAGCGATTAACGCGCACGACAAGGCATATGTCCAGCCCGCGGAACAAGTCGAAAAAAGCTATCAGATGATGAATCAGGCATACAACGAGTACCAGGGGGCAGCGGCGCAAGGAAAAGACCTGCCCACGGGCGCACAAAGCATGGTCGCACTATCGACGCACTTAGCGACTACCTTCGGCAACGTCAAGGGCTCGCGCATCACCCGAGACATGATCCAAGAACATCTCGGGGCGCGTTCGGTTTCTGATGCTGCTTTGGTTGCAACTCAGAAACTCACAAACGGGGATGTACTTTCCCCGGCGCAGTGGTCCGCATTCCACGATTTGATTTCTAACTCGCGGCGCTTGTCTTGGCAGATCGCGGCCACAGAAGCCCAGCGAAAAGCGATTCCGACAAATTTTCTACCGCCCGATCTAAATCGACTGGGAAGCGGCATCGCATCACCGAACCCGAACAATAACCCGAATAACGGTTCATTCGATTGGGGCTCGCTCCCGAAGGTGCAACCGTAAATGTCCAGCGTTCCACTTTTCGCGCCCGATGGCAGCGTGCGGCAAGTCCCGGCAGAACAATTGACGGACGCGCTAAACGCGGGCGGAAAACGTGCCGTGCAGATGACAGACCCAAGCGGCACGTTGCGTTATGTTCCCGAAGATCAGGTCAACACTGCGATGCAATCCGGGGGGAAGGTTTATCAGCCCGCGCCTAGCTTCTGGCAAGATCCAAAAAGCTTTTTGCAAACTCGCGCCGGGCAGATGGGACAAGAAGCACAGAACCAGATGAACCAGGCGCTAGGTCCGGAGTCTCAAGGCAAATCGTTGCTCTCGAGGATGGGGCACGCCACGCTGTCTTATTTGCCCGCGACTGCGCAAGTAATCGACAAAGCAGCATCCGGACTAGTCGGCACTGATGCAGGCACTTGGAAGAATGCGGCCATGGTCGCAGCGGGCGCGATGGACCCCGCACTGCCCGGCGCTTACTTTGCCACGCAGGGCACGGGACAACTCACCGGCCTAACTCCGGGCGTCAATCCGGGCGATCTTTCACCGGGGAACGTGCAAAACGCTTTGCTCGCGGGCGCGAGTGTCGCGGGCGGCGCGAGCGCTGCGGGCACATCGAATGCTGGCGCAACTCTCAAGGCGGGACCGCCAATTGCCCGGGAAGCAATCAAAACAGCGAACACAGTGCTGAATAAGGCCCCCGAACTTGTATTAGGTGGGGCGGGCGCAGCCGTGGGCGGCGCAGTCGGCGGAGGTTACGGTGCGGGCATCGGCGGAACCTTTGGAGCCATTTTGGGAAAGACGTTGCCCAAGATGGGGCGTATCCCCGGAGATAATTTTGGTCTGCCAACCACAGCGGCGCCAGATCCTACAGTCGCCCAATCGCAGCCTCTTAGCTCGGTTCCGACTCCGCAAACTATCCCAGCGGCACAATCCGGAGAAGCTTTGGGCCAGATTCGAAGCACGCAAGCGGCGCCGCAACCCGCAAACGTACAGGCGCCAGTCTCACAGGTACCGCAAGCGCCTTTCGCGCAACAGCCCGCTCCGATGCTGCAACTTGATCCGGTCGACGGCTCCAGCCAGATCGCGGCGCATGGCTACAACCCAGAGACGCAGACCGCGCAGGTTCAGTTCCGGAACGGCCAAATTCACGAATATCAGGGCGTGACCCCCGAGGATTGGGATAACTACCGTGCTCAGCCATCCCCCGGAAAGGGATTTCAGGCTTACATCAAAAAGAATCCGCAGACAGGGCAAGGGCGTTTGTCACGTCCGTTGACCGCGAGAAGCGCAAAGTCAACTGTGGAGCCTCCGCCAGCCAGCCCGCAAGAATTGCTCGACAGGTATGTAGGTCTTTACTGACATGGCGACTCAGAACGCACTCGCGGGATTGCAACAGTTAGACATGAGGCACAGACATGCCCCGTTAGAACCTCACCACTCGCAAGGTGTAGCTTCGGCGCTGGTCAAGCGGTTGGATACGATCCGGCAACCCGTGCCGGTAGCAGTGCAGCGGTTTCAGGATCGCGCCAACGGTGTAAAGGGATATTACGGAGTACACGACAAGCTGGCCCGTGATTATTACGGTGCTCCCGATTATCGGAGTTTGAGCCCAGCGCAACAGGATCACGTTTCTCAGAAAGAATCCGAACTGAGAAGCAATCCCGCAGAGGCGCACCCCTACACGCAAAAGGGATTTACTTTTGGGCAGGCCCGGCACGTCTTGATGGGACTTTATCGGCTACAGAGCTCGGCGGGTTCCTATCCGCAAGAGATACGCGCCAAGATTTCCGAACTGTCAGACGCGCTCGAGCAGGATATTGCAGAAGCGGCAAAGCGCAACGGTTTCTACCCAGAGTACGCAGCGCAATTGAAAGCGATAAAAAACGCACTCCTAACCTCACGTCAACCGGCTGGCATCCCCAGCCAAACTAACTTCGGGCGTCCCCCGATGAATGGAGAAAGAATCAATGGCAATCGCAACTCCCAGCCCGAGCAATGATGCAGCGTTAAACGCACAGCTAGATATAACCCGCGATGCCTCGATTGCGAACATTCGAACGCAATCCGAGGAAACACGGCAGCAATACCGCGACGAAGCGGCCCGGATCGAATCTCAGAAACAGCGATCCGCGGAAGTGGTACAGAGCAACGTCAATGCCGCACTGGACAACCGAGCGATAGCGGCAGAAGCGAATTACCAGCAAGCGATACAAAATGCCCAAGCAGTAGAAACCGCGGCCTTTCAGAACCTCGAAGGTCCGAAAGTTTTCAATTACAACCACCTAAACGGTTTGCCTCTGAATCAGCACGCGGATATCGTCCGCACTAGCCAAGAACTATTGAAAGCGAGAGACGTTTACCTTGAGACTCATCCGGAACAGCGGGATAATCCGGTACATCAGGCGCGGATCGGGGAAGATGGTTTCGTAAAATTCGGCCCGGAAATGCAGGCACAAATCGAAATCGCTTCGCCCGAAGATGCGCGGGCCATGCCTCTCGATGAATTGCGGCGAACTGTGCAGCGCCCGAATCAGCGGGTTAACCCGAATGAGCCGTTAGTCACTTTCATAGATCAGCCCGATGGAACCTTTACCGCGAAGCTTGTCACCGGCGAAACCTTCACGGGATTCAAGGCGGACGAAAACCGGGACGCAATTCGGAAACTTGCTGAATCGAAAGTCAACACGCGCCGCCACTACGAAAACCTAGCACAGCAGCAGCAACCCACCAATGGACAGGAGACTCAACCGCAAGCCCAGCCCCAGGTGCAACCGGCCAACAATCCCACAGCAGAAAATCAATCTCTCACCGATTGGTTCCTAGATGAAACTGCAAAACGTTTCGGCTACCAAAACGGCGCGGAGATGGTTGCAGACCAAAACGCCCGGTACCAGCGCGAGCAACAGAACAACGAAGTGCTTGAGCAATACAAGAATCAAAACATAGTCTCTCAGTTCTTTATGGATCACCCCGAGTATCCAAACACCGATCAGGCCAACAATGCGCTAGAGACAATAATTAATAGAAATGGCTGGGAGTGGACACCGGACAGCATGGCAGCGGCCCATGCACTCGCGGTGCAGCATCGCGTCTATCAGCCGCTCAGCCAACAGGAAATCGCAGCCGCAAACGGCTATGCTCCCGAGGTTCACCGGCCCGTACCACCGCCAATGCCGCGAGGCGGTAATCCAGAATCGGGCACCCCAGTTCAAAGTGAGTATGAAATGCCACTGGATCAATTACGCAAGCTCGCCCTCGGGGCGCAGAGGGGCGGCAGATAATGGCGCGGGCAAGAGTGAACTACACACTACCGGCCAAGAATTTCCGAACGCTAGTTTATTGGGCTCATGGCGGGGTGTGTTCGATGGCAGGGAAAGCCTACTGCCGACCAGAAGAGAGAACACTGGTTATGGATTGGGCGAGAGAACTTGGGCTCCTTCCCCCGGAGAACTTTTACCGACCGATCCAGAAGGAGACACAACACCACATTGTTCGCAAGCGTATGTTGCAAAACGCGCAGATCGAAGCTACATCCAAACTCGCGAGCGATCCGACGCCGGACGAAATCAGACGGAGGAAAATAGCAATTTATGGGCGTAAAGCAAAAGAGAAAGCAATACCCTGACATGGCAAAGAAGCTCGCCAAGGGCATCAGACCTAGGGATGTGCTGATCGAAGCGGGCTATAGCGAAACCCAGGCCCGAAAGGGCTGGTCTGCTGTCCCTGATGGCGTCAAACTGCTCTTGCCAGCCAAGGGTAAGAGGCTGATGAATCTCGGTTCTGTGGATCCACAAACGCGGCGCAAGCTGGTCCGCGGGCGGCTGGTCGATAATGTCATCAAGGGAAAAGACGGCGGGTCCATGTCCGCGAAGATTCTCGGCTCAGATTCTGAGCTCAACATGTGGATGCCTGAGATGAATCAAGGGCTCATCATCCTTAACGCTCCGTCAGCGGCTGTCGCCAACAAGGCCGAGATACTGAACGCTCCCGAGGAAGAGTGAAGACTCCATTGAAAGAGAAACTGAAATGCCAACAAGAAGCGTATTCACGCGCGACCAGGTAGCAACTCTGCTCGACGTGCCTCCTTTGTTCGTGAGCTACCCTCCGGACGAAGCAAATGGGGAGCAGGTTTTCTCGGTAACCAATGTTCTCATAATCGCCATAGGGCGAGAACTCTTGGGTGCGCTGGACCCATGGGAAGTATGCCAAGTTGCCGAGCATCTCTGGAAATGGAAACCCACTTCCCCCTGGGGTTGGCTGCTGGTCTATGACGGTGATCCGGTTGAAATCGTACATACCACCGAGCAGGATGCTGCTGACCTAGCAGTTCGTTGCAAAGGATTCCGGTGCCGACTCCATCTTGATCCGTTCCTTAGTGAAGTCCTAGAACGACTCGACGGCTTCCGGGGAAATCGCGCAACGACGGGCGGTTGGCTGCGATGAAAGGGGGGCTTGCCGTGACAGGGCGCTACCCCATACTTCCGTAATGGTTTTGCCTGATTGACTAACGTCAGGCCAAGAGGTTAAATACTTGTACGCCTGCAGGCGGGGCAAATTCCCCCAAAGCGTCCGCGATTCCAAATTTGACGCTTTCCTCGCCAGACGTATAAACGTCGTGGTACTTTATTTCTTCCCAGAGCTCAGGAGGGAACTTCACATGTTGCCTAACAATAGTTTCGGTTCTCTGGTCATCCAAGACCAAACTCTTGGCGACGTGACTAAGCTTGGTGGCGGTAGCAAATTGGGGGCTATTAGTGCTGCGGTGGAGCATGAAGGTCGCACTGGCGGTGGTTTTCCTGTTTTTGGCCCCCAAGTAGGCGATGACACCAGCGGACGAGATTTGTCCAGCGTTATACAACGTCAGTTCAATGGGTACGGAACGGAAGAGATTGTAAAGGAACACTCCGTCGCCGACATAACCCCCAGCCGATTGGAAGAGAAGATGAATATGCTCAACTTTCCCACCTATTGCGTTCGTTAGACTGTTTACCACTTTTGTCCCGTTCGCCTGATTTATGTCTCCGCAGTAGATCGCATACGCCACCACTGGAATAGCAGGAGCCGGTGTAGCTGCCATGTAGGTTTCTCTTTCTGGGGAAGGAGGGAATTATACAACGTGTACTGGCCCAGGGGCTAGAATGCCCAGATCATGCCGAGCGCGCGGAAGATCAATCTCGAAAAAGTGCAAGCATCTCTCGATGCGGTATGCCCGAAATGTGGAAAGTTGATTCCGCCTGCCCAGGTGCGGCGCATCGACTTTGAGCGGGTCGAGTGTCCGGCGTGCGGAGAACAGTTTATACCTCGTCCTCGATAGGCCGACCAAGATAACCACATTGCTCCTGGGGCGCATTGCTAACGAGTCCGAAGATAATAAATCAAGAGTGTGCCGTTTTGACCAGTCGCGCCGTTGGTGGGCAAGGTAGAGTGCATGCATGCGATTGCCGCAGGCCCGGCGGGAGTGGCTGCCACTCCTCCAGATGAGCTTGCCCGCAGGAGGTATCACGATGAAAAGTTTCTGCCTAATATATTTGACAGTCTGTTTATTTGTCGGAACAATTCACGCGCAATCGATTCCCTCCACGCAGTTCGGATTTCATCAAGATCACATGAGTTCTACTCCACCTATTGAACCTACCGCTGACATAGGATTCGGTACCTTCCGCACATGGGACAGCATAGATTGCTGCCGATGGGACCAAATGGAGACTGTAACATCGGGACATTATGACTACAGCAAGGCAGAGGCGATATTAATGCAACTGAAAACTGCCGGGATTAACGACGTTCTAATGACTTTCGGCGTTGGTGTGCCAACCTTCTATAGCAGCAAACCCACGGATCCAAGCTGCGCCTATAAGCTAGGAATTTGCGATCCACCGACGGGGTTGATGCCAGATGGCACTGGAAGTGATGCACCTTGGATCGCATTTCTTCAGAGCGCGGTCAATTATTTCAACAGTCTTCCCACTCAAACTTATGCTCGTGTTGTTTACTACGAACTATTTAACGAATTCGATAGATCGACCACCCTCAATAACACTTGTGGTAATTCAGGTTGTCAATTTCAGGGGACATTCTCTCAGTTGCTACGAATGCAGGAGGATGCTCGATGCGTTATTCAAGGCGTTGGAACCATTCATGCACGAAATGTATCCTGCGCCAATTCAGGTATCAGCCCACAAGGAATTGATCCCGCCGCTACGGCAATAGCAGGAAATGTGGAAGGGGGAAGTCCCGCGCAACGAGCTGTGCTACAAAATTTCCTCTACTGCACTTCTTCCGCCGGTCAATGCACCTGGGGGAATGGCGAGAATTGGGGCGCTCTTGCCGATCCCGTAATTGTTTTGCACTACTATTTCGCCAATGTCTCTCCCGCAATACCGGAAATCGTTATAAATCGTATCTATGAACAGCGCCGCCTTAACCTGCAAACTGCAGAACTCACTAAGCCGTATTTCGCTGGTGAGGGCAGTTGGCTGGGCAACAACACGCAAACCGATCCCGGTCTCTCTGCGGGTTTTACTGCGCGCTGGTGGCTGTCGCTATTACTTGCGCAAAACTTCGCAACTGTGAATCCCGGCCCTATACGCGGCTATTGGTACAACTGGGATGGTGGAGACAATCCCGGAGACAATCCCGTAGGCATCGGCGGCCTTTGGTCAACTTCCTACTGGGCATTTAATCCGCCACCTAATCCTATTCCGCCGCCAATCAGCTATCTCTCGTGCGAAACGCCGGAGAATGGCGGCTACATCTGTACTGGTGGCACAGCCGCAAAACAGATTATCTCGTGGCTCGTTGGTCGGACGTGGGTAACAGCAAGTTGCCCGACAAGCTGCACCAATCCGACACCGGGCGTATTTAAGATCGATATTTCTGCGGCCAACGGCTATCAGGCAGAAATCGCATGGGATAGCACTGTGCATAGCCAGGCCTGTTCTTTATATACTCACCCTGAAGTCTGTGGCGATACGAGCTACATGGCACCGCTCTATGTAACGGACTATCGAGACCTTGCAGGCGGTACGCATGCAAGCGTTCCGACTGTAATCGGTGCGGAACCAATTATCGCCGAGAGTACCACCAATACTCGATGAATCCGGCTTAAATGCCCGCTTCGCATTCGGGGCTGGCCTACCTTTGCGGGTTTTGGAAGCCGAAAAAACCTTGTTCTGGGAGGTTGGGCGGACTAGCTGGGGAACGAAGTACTTGCGGGGATCAATCCGACGGTAGTTTACGCAGGAAACGATAAAGCGCAGCAGAAGTTTCAACCGATGTTGGCTCAACTTGAGGAAGACGCGAAGGCCGCTGGATCGAAGCAGAGTCGAACAAACCCTTCCGAAAAATGACCGCGTTGGACTGTCGGGGCTGGAAGGCCCGCCGCCAGTAGCAAACTGGTAGCACGAGAAAGGGTTTCCGTTGAGGCTATCGCGGGAAACCCTTTAGAAATGGTGCGCCCGGAGAGATTCGAACTCCCGACCCTCTGGTTCGTAGCCAGATGCTCTATCCAGCTGAGCTACGGGCGCATTTGCTGAAACGATCAGCGGAGATTTTGATTATAGCGGAAACTCTCGCATTGATGAAGACGAGGGCTGGCGGCGGCTAGACCACTGCCTACAGTAAACACCTAACGCCCAGCCCTAAATATTTTCTTTCTTACACTTTTCATGAACTTTTGGCACCACTCGTGCCGGGGCGCAAGCCAGCGTAAATCTTTCTCACCGCTGGCAATTCCTACTCGGATTACCAGCGCACGCGCTTTGTATTTTCAGGTAGTTGAGATTGGCAAATCGGGTGCTACAATAATCGGCAGACGAAGTGGCGCGCAACGGGGCGCCCTTGAAGATAAACTTCGGCCAGAGGTTTTCTTGGACGCCCCTTGCATTTTCCTTCTACTCCGACTTTAAACTGGCCGACGAAAAGCCTTCCCCCAGGGCCTCACACTAAGCCAGCACAAGTCTCTCCTGGACGTCCAATCCGGCCTGCCGCAGCAGTCCCGCAATCACCGGTTCTTTGAAGCGTGAAGCGTCGAACTCCACGCGCACAACGCGCTCCTTCGGGTTAAACGTCATTCGCCGGACGCCATAAACCTCGCGCACCCCATCCAGCGCACGCATCTCGGCTTCGCTTGGCGCGGTGCCGTAACGGTAGGCGACTTCCAGTTGTGTCATGCGGTTGTCTTGCTCCTTTGGCCTCGTGCTCACTCGTCTTTAAAGATACAACAATCGCCTGCCTCGCGATTCGGGCAAGCGGAATCGAAGCACAAGGGTCCATAATCTAAAATGCTATCTTGCCAGGGGAACCGGCGCAAACCACGTAGCCCCAACGCCTCGTCCGGGCGGCTCTTGGTCAGAGTCCCGCGGCGAGAATCCCGCAAGGCGCATGAAGGATGACGTTTCCAATTCGGCGACCGCTGTGAAAGATCCGGTTTGCGGCATGAACGTGAACCCGGCGACCGCAAAGCATCACCTCGAACACGCCGGGAAATCTGTTTACTTTTGTTGCGCCCCCTGCGCCGAGAAATTCAAAGCGAGTCCAGAAAAATATCTGACCGAGGCTGCGCGTCCTTCTTCCTCCACCTTGGTGGCGCTGCACGTCCCGGCTTCTCGTCCTGCCGCAACGGCTCCAGTTATCGCCAAGCCCGGATCTGAAACTCAAGCGACCTACGGTTGCCCGATGTGTCCCGAGGTGCGGGCCAGCAAACCCGGACCTTGTCCCAGTTGTGGCATGGCGCTCGAGCCCACAATTCCGCTGGCCGCTACGCGCACGGAATATACGTGCCCCATGCATCCGGAAATTGTCCGCCCCAGTCCGGGATTTTGCCCCATCTGCGGAATGGCACTCGAACCGCGCACCGTCACTACAAACGAAGAAGAGAATCCCGAGCTGCGCGACATGACGCGCCGCTTCTGGGTCAGCCTGATTCTCACCGTACCGCTTTTGGCGATCGCGATGGTTGACATGTTGCCCGGCATGCCCATCCAGCACGCGCTGCCCGCCGGTTGGCTACCGTGGATCGAATTGTTGCTGGCCACACCTGTTGTCCTCTGGGGTGGCTGGCCTTTCTTTCAGCGCGGATGGGCGTCGATCGTCAATCGCTCGACCAACATGTTCACGCTCATCGCTATGGGCACAGGGGTGGCCTACCTTTTCAGTCTGACCGCCACCGTCTTTCCGAGCATTTTTCCCGCTTCATCCCGCGACATGAGCGGCAATCCTCCAGTCTACTTCGAAGCCGCCGCCGCCATCGTGACCCTCGTCCTCTTGGGACAGGTCCTGGAACTTCGCGCCCGCAGCCGTACCGGGGCTGCGATTCGTGCGCTGCTCGACCTCAGCCCCAAGACCGCACGTATTCTCCGCGATGGGACGGAGCAGGACATTCCACTTGATCAAGTAAAACCCGGCGATCGCCTACGGGTGCGTCCAGGGGAAAAGATCCCGGTCGACGGCGTGGTTCTCGAAGGCACCAGCACAGTCGACGAATCCATGATCACTGGCGAGTCGATGCCAGTTACGAAAGAACCGCGCAGCCGGGTGATTGGCGCGACTGTTAACGCCACGGGATCGTTCGTAATGCGCGCCGACCACGTAGGCAGCGAAACCCTACTGGCACGCATTGTTCAAATGGTGAGTCAGGCACAACGGAGCCGGGCCCCCATCCAGCGCCTGGCCGACCGTGTGGCCGCGTGGTTCGTGCCTGCGGTAATTGGCATTGCCGTGGTGACCTTCATCGTATGGGCCCTTCTCGGCCCGGAACCGCGCCTGGCTCACGCCTTGGTGAATGCCGTAGCAGTGCTCATCATCGCGTGCCCGTGCGCGCTCGGACTAGCTACGCCAATGGCGATCATGGTCGGCACTGGACGCGGCGCGCGCGCCGGCGTCCTTATCAAGAACGCCGAAGCTTTGGAGATTCTTGAGAAAGTAGATGCCTTGGTCTTCGACAAGACCGGCACCCTGACGGAAGGAAAGCCCACAGTCGAATCCGTGGTCGCGGCTTCAGGAGGCAACGAAACCGAACTGGTACGCCTGGCAGCAAGCCTGGAGCAGGGAAGTGAGCATCCTCTCGGTTCCGCAATCGTCGGTGCTGCTAAAGAGAACAACATCCCCTTGACGGTTGTCTCCGACTTTCAATCCCAACCCGGGCTTGGGATCAGCGGTAAGGTGGATGGAAGAACGGTGGCCGTCGGAAACGAAAAATTCTTTCAGCAGAAATCGATATCATTTGACGCGCTCATGCAAACTGCCGGAAACCTGCGCCACGACGGCCAGACAGTTGTCTTCGTGGCAGTAGATGCTCGCCCAGCAGGGTTGATCGGGATCGCCGATCCCATCAAACCATCAACCGCCAAAGCGCTTTGCGATCTCAAGGCCGCTGGATTGCGGATCGTCATGCTCACCGGCGACAGCCGCGGCACGGCCGAAGCTGTAGCTGCTAAGCTTGGCATCGACGACTTCGAAGCCGAAATCTTACCCGACAAGAAATCCGAGGTAGTGCGCCGGTTGCAACAAGAGGGACGCATCGTCGCCATGGCGGGCGATGGCATCAACGACGCGCCCGCACTGGCGCAAGCCGATGTGGGAATCGCCATGGGCACAGGAACCGATGTTGCGATGGAAAGCGCGGGCGTGACTTTGGTGAAGGGAGACTTGGTTGGCATCGTTCGCGCCCGCAAACTCAGCCGGGCCACCATGCGCAACATTCGCCAGAACTTGTTCTTCGCCTTCATCTACAATTTGCTCGGCGTGCCGATCGCGGCGGGCGTGCTCTATCCGTTCTTCGGCTTGCTGCTAAGTCCAATCCTCGCCGCGGGAGCCATGAGCTTCAGTTCGGTGTCCGTGATCACCAATTCGCTGCGCCTGAGGAAAACAGAACTGTAGGGCGCGGCTCGAATCCAAAGGCCGCTCCACAAGAGGCTGCGGTCTGCTGATTGGACTTATAATCACGCGGATGGCCAGCTTCCCTTCACGTCTTAAGGCAGACCAGCCTGCTCACTCCGTGGACCCGCGACAGCTCCACCTTCGCATCCACGCAATCAACATCTACGTCCGTGACCAGGATCAAAGTTTGCGATTCTATCTGGATCAGCTTGGGTTCAGTCTGGTCGGGGACGTTCGCTTCGGATCCGGTCAGCGCTGGGTAGCGGTTGCCCCTCCGGACGGCAGCGCCGTGCTTTCGCTGGTTGCACCCAAGCCCGACTCGAAGGAATGCATGCTCATTGGCCGGCACACCCAGGTCGTCTTTGTCACTGAGGATGTTACCGCCAAGTTTCACGAATGGCGCGGGCGCGGAGTTCGGTTTCAATACACGCCGCGCTTGAAACGCATCAAGTACGAGCGGCAGACAGCGTCTGACCACGCGGCAGCGCCCGGCGAGCAGCCACTTTGGGGCGGGGTGTTCACACACTTCAAAGATCTCGACGGAAACGTTTTCGCACTGGTCAGCCTCGACGAGGAGAGCCGAGCCGTCGAGGCGCAGCGCCGCGCGGCTGCGGCGCGGTTGGAATCCGAGCGTCGCGCTGCCCACGAACTGGAGATCGCCAAGCAGGTCCAGACCAGGCTCTTCCCGCAGACGTTGCCGTCTCTCACTACGCTTGACTACTCGGGGATTTGCGTCCAGGCTCGCCAGGTCGGTGGCGATTACTTCGATTTTCTTGACCTGGGCCGGCAACGGGTCGGATTCGTGGTGGGTGACATTTCAGGGAAGGGAATCGCCGCCGCACTCTTGATGGCCAATCTGCAAGCCAACCTGCGCAGCCAGTGCGCCATCGCATTGGATCAACCGCAGCGCTTCCTGCAATCGGTAAATCGCTTGTTCTACGAGAACTCGGCGGACAGTTCCTATGCCACTCTCTTCTTTGCCGAGTACGACGACGGCGCCCGGCGCTTGCGCTATGTAAATTGCGGGCACCTCTCCGCGCTTCTCTTTCGGCACGATGGCACTCTGGAACGGCTCGACTCCACGTCCACCGTGCTAGGGCTTTTCAGGGAATGGGATTGCTCAACCGCGGAACGCCCGCTCTGCCCTGGAGACACGTTCGCGCTCTACACCGACGGCATCACCGAATCGTTCAACGATGCTGGAGAAGAATTCGGGGAGCATCGCCTGATCGACTCCCTGCGACGATGTTGTGGGCAACCTTCGCCGGCGCTGGTTGCTTCGGTTGTGGAGGATGTCAGGAAGTTCAGTCCTCATGAGCAGTCCGATGACATGACACTGATCGTTGGCAGGTGCAGGTAAAAGTCCTGGGGGCAGGGCGCATCGCGCACAAAGAATAAAGAATGATGAACCTCCCTAGGGCGTCCTCACCCGCTTCGCCACCTCGGGCCCCAATCTCCGGAAGTGTTCGACGTTCCAGGTAAAGATGCTCTCCGCCCGGACTTTGAGCGCACACTGGGCCAGCAGTGCATCGTAGATCATTCCGCCCATGATTCCTGATTCAGCCGAGTGCATGACTGCCCTCCAATATTCTTCGGCGTCGAGTGCGATCAAAGCCAGCCGCTCTTCCATGTTCTCCAAGAACAGCATCGCTTCGGATGCACTTGCTCGATGTTTGCCCGGAAGACGCGTGAGTGTGGCATAAACTTCCGCGAGACTGTGTGCAGCGCAACTACCATGCTTTTTGTCGGATCGCACGAACACGGCGAGGCTGGCTTCATGATGAGGATGCTCCTCAAGGAAGACAGGAACCAAAACCGAGGTGTCAAAGAAGTACTTCACTTCTGTTTGCCAAGAAAACCCTGCTCCCGCTCACGCCGTACCTGTTGCATGGTTTTCTCAACCACATCCTCGGAGAGCGGAGCGCCCCCATGCATGACCCAAACCCCCTGCTTCTTGTAAATGCGCGAACTTCCTCGCACCGGGCGCAGGATAACCCGTTCCTCGGAACTGTCTACTTCCAGGGAATCTCCGGGACTCAACTGGAGTTCGTCCCGTACCGGTTTGGGCAGCACGATCCGTCCTGCCTTGTCGATTGTCACTACGGTAAACATAATGGCATTTTACCATGGCATATGGCATTACGCACATTCGCACAACATTTTGGTGCCGCATCCGAGCCCGGATTAGGTTGGTATGTGTGGAGAATCTGCTGCCAAGCTGCAATGCTATGCATGTCTTGATCTACCGATGGTTTAGCCAGTCTTCTGTAAAACACCAGAAAATAAGCCACTTAATCTGGGTCAGCTCATGGGGAAACTTGGCACCGAAGTTGCTAATGTCCCTGATGCCAATAAACTCTATTAAAACAATAGAGTTTTATGGCATACTTTGGAGCGCTATGAAGATCTCCCAAAAAGGTTTGTACGCATTGCAGGCCATGATGATGCTGTCGCGGCACCACAACCAGGGCGCGATCCGCATTCGCGATATTGCCTACGAAGAGGCGCTGCCGGAAAAGTTCCTCGAACTGATCCTGCTGGAGCTCAAGAACGCGCGCATGGTGGAAAGCGTTCGCGGAGCTAAGGGCGGCTACCAGTTGCGGCGGCCGCCTTCGGAGATTCATCTCAGCGAGATTATCCGCCTCATTGATGGTCCGCTGGCCCCCTTTGGAGACGCCGACCAGTTGCGCACCTTGATCAGTCGCGATGACGAACATCGCGCGCTCTATCAAGTGTTCCTCGCGGTACGCGATGCCGCGGCCAAGATCCTCGAACACACCACACTGGCCGACATTGTAAACGGCAAGGGCGTGGGAGGATCGAAATCAGGCAAGTCCCGCAAGACCAAAGGCGAGTCCTCGAGCGTGCTGCCCATGGTGGTTCACGGGAATCCGGGCCCGGGGCAAAGGTGAATAAATCGTCATTGCTTTGGGGTGCGATCGAAGCCCTGTTTCTTTTGCCACACGAGATGACGATGGTTTGGTCTTCAAGAGTATTGAAAGCCGGCTGCAGGACAAGTGGTGGGGGTTAGCGCCGGCGTAGCCGACCCCCGGTCTGTCTGTTGTGAACTCTGTGGTGTAAAGTCCCCGACTCCCAGTGAGTCGAAAACAATAGGAGCGTCTACCAATGAAAGCAGGGAAGAAGCTGCAAACTATCTCTACTATATCCATCATGATTATCGTGATGATACCACTCACTGAGCTCGCGGCAGCCCAAAACGTTGCGCCCGCACCCCAAAAACGCAGCGCATCCGCCAAGCAGACCGTCACCGCCAAGGACGTCCAGGATCTGAAAGAGGCTGTGGCGGCCCAGCAGCAGCAGATCAGACAACAAAACCAGTTGGTCGAGCAATTACGGTCTCAGCTCCAGCAACTCGTCGATGCGACTCAACAGGCCAACGCCGCCGCCCAAAAAGCTGCCAGCGGCGTCGATGTGGCCCAGACTACCGCTGCGCAAGCCCAGCAATCTGCGACCCAAGCGAAAAGCGCGGCGGATCAAGCCGCGTCCAACGCCGCCGACGTGAAGAGCGCCCTTTCGGTCGTCGATACAACGACCCAGGACCAGCGAAGAGAGCTGAGCGCGCTGGAATCTTTAGTCGGACGTTTCCGCTTCAGCGGTGACGTCCGAATCCGCGGCGAATCTTACTTCCAGAGCGGCGTTCCTGACGACAACCTCGCGCGTATTCGTGTGCGGTTTGGAATGGATGGCCAGCTCAACCAGGACTTCATCGCCGGTTTTGCCCTGGCTACCGGAAGTCTGGGGAACCCAACCTCGACCAACGAAACCCTGACTAACGTCTTCGATCGCAAGACGATCGCGTTGGACCGTGGATTCATCACCTACAATCCCGTCGCGCATAGCTGGCTTACCCTCACCGGCGGAAAGTTTCCCTACCCGTGGCAGCGCACCTCGGTCACCTTTGATCCCGATCTGAACCCGGAAGGGTTCGACGAAAGAGCTTCCTTCAACTTCTCCGGTCCGCTGCAGAATGTCAACATCCAGGGCATAGAACTGCTCTACAACCAAGCCAACGGAAAGCCGGGAATTCCTTCCCAGGATTCCTACGCGTTAGGTATGCAGATTGCAGGCCGGCTTGTATTCGGACCCTGGACCGTAACACCCTCGTTCCTGTCCCTGAAGTGGAACCGTCCCGATGCGATTCTGCAGCAAAGCGCATTCTCTGTGGGAGCCACAACCACCGGTTACCAGCCGCCCACGCCGACCGGCGGCCCGACTCCGTCGCCCATTACCGGCATCCCGGTACCCGGCGAAGGACAAGGCTGCGCCAAGGGCACGAGCTTCCCCAGCTTCCCGCCCTGCGCCTTCGCGCCCAATGGCATGACCAACGCCACCTTCGTGGATTCCAAAGGGGTGCCCCACTTTTACTCTGGCTACAACTACGCGGATTTCATCCTCCCGAACCAGATCCAGACTGGCTTCACGCGTTTGCCGGTGAACATATTGCTGGAGTTCCTGGAGAACCTCGATGCCGAAAATCATCCACTGGACACCAAAGGTGCGGTGATCAGCACTCTCGGCAGCCAGAACAAGGAATACGGGTTTGATGTCAGCGTAGGCCAGGTGAAAAACAAGAACGACATTCAGGTGGGCTACGCCTGGTACCGCGAAGAACAGGACGCCGCGATCGCATCGTTCGTCGAAAGCGATCAGAGAGCTCCTACCAACATTCTGCAGAACCGGATCTATGCTCTGTGGAAATTGCGCTCTAACACGCTTGCGAGCTTTACCTGGTGGCATGGACGCGCTCTGAACACCAATCTGGAAAACAACGTCGCCTTGTTCAACAACTACAGCAGCATTGCGACCATCACCAAGCCCGGACAGCAGGAGCCGTACCTGAACCGCCTGCAATTCGACTTGATTTACACCTTCTAGGCAGCACTTCGTTGCCTGGACGAATTGAACTTAGGGCCGAAAGACGCTCCAGCCCTGGGACCATCGGTCAGCCAAGGCTTTCGGGCCTTGGCTGACTGATCGGTTTCTGCGGTCGGTCGAACCTGAACGGAGGAAGCTACATGAGCAATCGCAAATTCAACCTATCGCTTGACGGATGGGCAGTGGCACTTGCGCTTCTGCTGGCCTTGTTCGTCCGTTTGAATATCTTTCCCAGAATTCCTTGGTAGTTCGACTTCATCCGCAAGGGGAACCGTATGAGTACTTCAGTCGCCATCGAGCAGCCGAAATCAAATACTCTCTCATCGCGTGTCTTTAGCTTCGTTCCAGGTGTAATCCTGCTGGCCGCCATCGGATACGCCGGCAAGTCCATCGAGCAATCGATTTCTCGCTACGGCAAGAGCCATCACCTCAGCCTTCCGAATATCGAGTACGTCCTCTGGGCCATCCTTATCGGCCTTGCCATATCGAATACAGTTCGCATCCCCGAACTCTTCAAAACAGGCATCGCCACCTACGAATTCTGGCTGAAGCTCGGCATCGTGCTGCTCGGCGCTCGTTTTCTCCTCGGCGACGTCATCAAGTTAGGAGGCCTGAGTCTCGCACTGGTAGTCATCGAACTCGCGATCGCCATCGCGCTGATGACGGCCCTGGGACGCGCATTCAAGCTCACTCCGAAACTGACCACGCTTCTGGCCGTCGGCTCCTCGATCTGCGGCGTCTCTGCCATCATCGCGGCCAAAGGCGCCATCGACGCCGACGATGAAGATTCATCCCTAGCCATCGCCGCGATTCTGGCGCTGGGAGCGATCGCGCTCTTCACTTTCCCCTTCATCGGGCATCTCTTGGGCATGAGCAACCACGCCTACGGCCTGTGGAGTGGATTGGCGGTCGATAACACGGCAGAAGCGGTAGCCGCCGGCGCTCTCTACTCCGATGCCGCCGGAAAAATTGCCGTCTTGGCTAAGACTGCCAGAAACGCGATGATCGGTTTCGTCGTCTTAGGCTATGCGATTTATTGGGCAAGTAAAGGACAGGCTCAAATCGTCCACAACAAGGCTTTGTTCTTGTGGCAGAAATTTCCCAAGTTCGTTCTTGGATTCCTGCTGATCTCGATTCTAGCCACGCTAGGCGTTTTCAGTAAGGAACAACTCGGCAGTCTGGGAAATTTATCCCGCTGGGCTTTCTTGCTGACATTTGCCGGCGTCGGACTCCGAACCAATCTGCGCGAAATGCAGAAGCAGGGATTGCGTCCCTTCATCGTGGGAGCGGTGGGGGAAATCCTGATCGCGGCGGTGACTCTCGGCCTTGTCCTGGGCGCCGATAGTATTTTTCATCTTTCTTAGCCCAGGGTTCTTCAGACCAACAAAAAACTATCGGCGCGACCTTACTGCTGATCCGCCGCTTTGCACTTCTTCGAAATCGTACGAATGTCCGTCTCCGGGTTCGCTACCTGCAAGGGGACGCCGTCAACTCCGTGCGTCGTATCACTCGGATTACTGCCCGCCTTCGCCGGATTGATGCCCGTCTTGATCGTCCCGGAAAGTATTCTGCCCTTCACTTCCACTTGACGGTGAAGTTGACCGTTGAGCTTATTACCGACGCCTTTCAGCACATACACCAGGCCAGTCTTGTCCTCGATCACAATGTAGTTTCCACGTTGGCCGTTAAGGCAGCCACGAACCGTACTAAGGTTGTCCACTGGCACGCTACTCCCGCTCGCCGCCGGCGCAGTAGACGCTTGTTGCGCAACCACCCCCAGCCCCATCAGCAGGAATGCAGCCACGGCAACCAGGCTCTTCGTGCAATCTGTGTTTCGATTCATATTTCGGTCCATGCAAGTCCTCCTCGAGAGTTTGTGAAACGGCCTAGAGCAGTTTGGCCGGGAGCCGTTATACCCTACTAATAAAATCGACTTACATACATTACAAACGGCCTTAACAATAGCGATTCAGCGCCAATCCTGTCAAGCAAAAACTGGGGTCAGACCCATCATCCGGAGCGCTTAGATTTAGCATCAGAAACAATTAAATTGTCATCCGAGTGGAACTGCATCGTTCGCCCAGCCACGTTTGATGTATCTGAGGGACGATAGCAAGATGAGCCGATTCTATGAGACTACCGCCCTCCACCCGAAAAAAGGATGAGATTGCCGTCGGGATCACGAACGATGAATGTACAAGCGCCCCATGATTCTGTCTTGAGTGTCTGATGAAATAAGACACCTGCCGTTTGAAACTCGAGGAAAAGTGGCTTTGCATCATCGACTGTGATGGATGCTGAGAGCAGCTGTTCTCTGTCCCGAAGCTCCGGGTTGATTGCGGGTTCGTCCAGATGTCGGATATTCAACCTGGCTCCATCCCGGAACACTTGTCCGTAGAACGGCGGCTCGCCATAGATGAAGGCAACTGTAAACCCCAGCTTTTTCGTGTAGAACTCACACGAGGCTCCCACGTCGGTGACAAAGAGCTGAGGTTCGGCGGCGAGAAGTGCAGGTTTGGACAGAGTCTCAGCGAGTACATCGTTCATAGTGTGGACTATATTCCTCGGTCTGCCGAAGAACAAGACGTATGGCGCCGAATAACGGAACGACCCGTAGAACGTCCCCTTGTAAGTGCAACGTCACATCCGTAAAAAGAGTGACCCACCCCCGCGCGCGAAAAATAGAAAGAAACCAAGGACCTGCATTGAACAAGAACTTGACGTCATCCTGCGCGGCCGCCAAGGCCGCGAAGGATCTCTCGCGGACCGGCGGAAATGCGGTTCAGCGACGGGTGCCCCATCGTTCTGCGTTCTGTGCGGAAGGATGGGAGGCCGGAACGCAAAATAACCCTGTCATCCCAAGCGAAACAGAATCGTTCGCATAGCGACCGATTCTGAGAAGTCGAGGGACATGGGTTGTCCTCCGCCTCGCCCAAAATGCTTCTAGGAATTAGCGATGAAAATTCGGCCCCAGCAGGGAAACATCATCCTCAGCCAAACTACGGACGAGCTCATGGCTCAGGTAATCCGCGTTCGCGGCCACGGTATTTCCGTAGCGCTTCTGGTAGGTCGAACGGCTCTTGTCGATGTCTTCCTTCAAGCGATCATACAAATCTTTGTGCTTGCGGCCCTCCGCAACTTTGGCCTGGTTGTAGAGCTTGATCTCGTCCATCAGAAGCCGCGCAAAACGCTGCGCCTTGCGGTGGACCTCAGCATCCTCCGGCGACATGTGCGCAAACGCATCGGTCGCCGGCGCTACGGCCGCTGCTGTCATTGTCGAAGGTGCGGACACGACTTCGGCCGTGGCTTCCGCCATCGCCGGCTCCTCAACCGGAGCCGCAACCACATGCTTCGGCGCATGGGCCGCAAAAGGATCTGAAAAAGACGACACGGTTTGCACCGGAGGCGCTTCGAACTTTTCGGGAGCCCCAGCCTCGGCCGCCCCTTCCTTCAACGCCTGCTTCCGCAGCGAAGCGACTTCGAGCCATGCCCCGGTCGCCGATACCAGCAGTTCGAGTGCCGCGGCATCCAACTTCCCGCCCGCTCCCGTCCCCGCATCGGCATACACCAGCGCCGCCACTTTGTCTTTCAAATGAAGCGGCAGCAGCAGAATGCGATCTTCCGCGGGAGCGCCGAATTGCGAAATGAACCGGGGATCCATCTCCGCTGCACCTGCGCTAACCGCGCCTCGCGTTTGCAGAGCCTGGGCGGATGCCCGGCTGCTCACGTCCAGCGAAAAATCCTTGAGGTCTTCGTTGTTATCAAACCCGCGCCCCTGCCATCCCGTTGCCGACCCCGACTTGATCACAAACAACGCGGCTCGCCCGCAGTAGCTCGCGGTATTTTCCAGCAGGGCGCGCAAAACTTCCTTCTGCGTCGTCCCCGCATGAATCGCGGAGACTGCATGCAATAGATCAGCGGCGCCGTTTCCCGCCGAGCCTTTTCCGCCCGGACCGGCCGACCCTCCCAGATGCGGATGCACTTCCTCCAGAACGCGGCGGACCAGTTCTTTCCGCAATTCTGGGAGATGCCCTTCCAGGACCTGCGTGACTGCCTTCTCGACAATTTGATCAATCGAACTTTTCTGTGCCATTGTTCCCTGACGACTTTGGCCACTGGACGCGGGTTCTTGCCCTTCTTTTACCCGGCAAGGTTCTGATTATACGGCCACTTCGTCCAGTTTCACGGATGACCGAAGTAACGTGTTTTCCAACCCGAAGCGCTGCCAGATTCACAGGTTGCGGAAAAGCCTCGATTTTGGGTGGCGCAGCCCATCCAGCGCTGCGATAACCGCCCTATGGAATGAATAATGGGCTTAAACTCCGAGACCCAAAAATGTGTTTTTACGCAGCCTCTTCAGCCATATCACAAACGCCGTCGAATCAATGCGGCTTCAGCGCCGCTTTCGACGTTTCTTCACCAGTTCCAGAATCCTGCTACACTGTTCCACTCAGGTTACGTCAAAAGAGTTACGCGGAAGCGCGGCTTACCAAGTAAAATAACAGTTCCTCGTGCCGCGCCACGTGAAAATTGTTGCATCGGATGAATAATGAGTACCATCCAACCCAAAGTAGATGAGCCAGTTTCCGACGAGTTGGCGCTCGTACAAGCCGCTAAGGGCGGTGATGTCGGTGCCTTTGAGGAACTGGTTCGGCGGTACGACCGGAACGTATTTCGGATCGCGCAACACATCACGCAGAACCGCGAAGACGCGGAAGATGTGGTGCAAGACGCGTTCCTGAAAGCTTACAGTAATCTTCATCAGTTTCAGGGCCAGTCAAAATTTTATACCTGGCTCGTGCGCATTGCGGTGAACGAGGCGCTCATGCGGTTGCGCCGCCGTCGCCCCGAGCGCATGGTTTCGCTCGACGAAGAAGTTAAGACCGAGGAAGATTCGCTGCCGCGCGAAGTCGCGGACTGGAGTCCGAATCCGGAGCAGCAGTACAACCAGGCGGAGTTGCGGGAGATTCTGACCCGCACTATCCAGGGGCTGCCGGCAAGTTTTAGAACGGTCTTCGTCCTGCGTGACGTAGAAGGGTTGTCGACGGAAGAAACCGCCGAGGCGCTGGATCTTAGCATCCCGGCGGTGAAGTCGCGATTGTTGCGGGCTCGTTTGCAATTGCGCGAGCGCCTCAGCCGTTTCTTCCAGCGACGCGAAAACGGCAAAGAAAAACTCGAAAGCGGAGACACCAACCAGTGAAGTGTGCGGATTTCTTGAGTGAACTGACGAACTATCTTGATGGCGTGATTGATGCGCGCACAAAAGCTGAATTGGAAGATCATCTGGCGTGGTGCCACAACTGCTACGTGGTCTGCGATACGACCAAAAAGACGATCGAGATTTACCGCGACTCTCAACTCTACGAACTTCCGGAAGACCTTCGCACCCGCCTTCGCACTGCTATCGTTTCCAAGTGTCATGCCCGCAAGAAGGCCGGTCCGGAGAGCGTTTGAACCCTGCGCCTGTCCGGAGAGCGTTTGAACCCTGCGCCTCCCGCTTGATCCTCTTATCTCCGCGCGCCTTTTCGTACCCGCAACTGTAACGTTCTCATCGGGTTCGTCACTATTGACAGTTGGCGAAACCTTTTCCCTGCGGATGGAATCTAAGGGACTGGGTGCAAGAGACAATCGGACGGACCCTATAACTTCTGGTTTCTCAGGTAAGGGCAGTGAAGCAGTTGGCTGTGGAGGTCAAACGTGATCGCAAAATTGGTCGACGCTTTCTTCGGTTGTTGGCACCATCGTTATAGTTTTCCTATCACCATGAAACCCGCGTCCCGCAAGGGTTCGCGGCCCTCCACAGCGGCAGCACTGACTGGGATGTACGTGGTGTGCCTGGATTGCGGCAAGGAGTTGCCCTATGACTGGAAAGAGATGAGGGTCATCGGCTCACAGTCCGAAGCGCGGCACTATGCACAGGAACTGGCCACCCGGCAGGCTGCGTAGTCGCAGAAGGAACAGTTTACAGACAGCAAGTAGCCGCGATTACAAGGTCGCGGCTTTCGAATTTTCTATAAGTCATACGGTGTTTTGCGGGGACGGAATACGGTGTTCACCGTATTGGCTGGGTTCCATCAATCAGCTACAGTGGGTGTGTTCGATGGCGTACATTGGGCGATCATGGGTTAGTGTTCAGCGACGCTGACGTTCCGACCCTCACGATCGCCCCCCCAAAGTTCACCTTCCCCCAGTCCCTTTTTGATGCTGTGCTTTCCGTGACGAGGTCATCCTCGGGCGGCGGGCGCAGCTGCCTTTTTGGGCAGAATCTCGCCGATGCGGCGGATTTGGGCTCCCACGCCGCGCAGCTTTTCTTCGATGTGTTCGTATCCACGATCGATGTGATAGACGCGGTCGATAATCGTTTCTCCATCCGCGACCAGAGCGGCCAGCACGAGCGACGCTGACGCGCGCAAATCAGAAGCCAGGACTGCGGCGGCGCTCAACGGAGTTTTGCCTCGAACCATTGCGCGACGTCCTTCAATCTTGATGTTCGCACCCATGCGCACCAGTTCCTGGGCGTGCATGAAACGGTTCTCGAAAATGTTCTCCATAATGATCGAAGTGCCGTCCGCCTGGGTTGCCAAGGCCATATACTGCGCTTGCACGTCGGTGGGAAAGCCGGGATATTCCTCGGTAACCATGTCGGCGGCCTTCGGAGGATTGTCGCCCATCACGCGAACCGAGTCGACAGTGCGTGCTGTTTTTACTCCTACCTCGTTCAGCTTCTCAAGCAACGCGCCCAGATGATGTGGATCACATCCGGCAACGTTGAGGTCTCCGCCGGTCAGAGCGCCAGCGATGATGAACGTGGCGGCTTCAATGCGATCGGGAATGATTCGGTGCCGGGCTCCATGCAATTTCGCGACGCCTTTCACTCGAATGGTCGACGTGCCCGCACCTTCGATGCGAGCGCCCATCTTGTTCAGCAAGTCAGCGAGGTCGGCAACTTCCGGTTCGCGGGCGCAGTTCAACATCACAGTTTCACCATCGGCAAGAGTCGCTGCCATCAGCAAATCTTCGGTACCGGTTACGGTGATCTTGTCGAAAAGAATTTCTCCACCATGCAGCCGTTTCGCGGTGGCTTCGACGTATCCGTGATCTTGCTTGATAGTTGCGCCGAGAAGCTCGAGTCCCTTGATATGAAGATCGATCGGCCTTCCTCCAATGGCGCAGCCTCCGGGTAGGGAGACGCGGGCGCGGCCACAACGGGCCACGAGTGGCCCGAGGACGAGCGTCGATGCGCGCATGGTCTTGACCAGTTCGTAGGATGCCTCTGGCGAAGTCAGATTCCGACAGGAGATCGTGGTGCGATGCTGAGCGCGGCCGTATCCGAGTTCGACTTCGGCGCCCATGGCAGCGAGGAGCTTGCGCGTGGTCTCGATGTCGCGAACCTGGGGAATGTTTTCGAGGATGACCGGCTCGTCGGTTAGCAAGGCAGCGGCCATGGCCGGAAGCGCGGCATTCTTGGCGCCGCTGACGCGAATTGTTCCTAGCAGCGGATTGCCGCCGCGAATTACGAATTTATCCATATGAATATCGTACTCTGGTAGACCGTGAGCAACCGCGAGGCTCATTAGGTCCCGTCCAATCTGTGGCGCTGAGATATTGTAATGGCGAAACGGGTTTGAGGTGAGTGGGAATTGGTTAATCGGAAGGGCACGGCCTGCGGGGAGTGAAGATTCCGGGTGCAGGTCGGTTTCGAGACCTGCATATCTATTTAGCTCGACTCTCTGCGTGGTTCGCAGCGCCTGCACACTGACGGCAGTATCGCTAGTCTCCCAGGTCTCAAAAAAGGCGCGAGACCTGGGGCACCCGGCGACACGAAACCGCGACAGAGATCACTATTAAGCCAGGGCTTCGAGCCAGCCGCGCGTCGGGTTTTTGAACCCGAAGGCAGAAACAGACAGCGCGAAGAATATTGACGCTGGATTGTTTTGGGAGGACAATGCAATTCACTTCCTCCCGTGCCGAACCCCGGTACTCCGAATTAGCCTTTGGAGGAGTTATGCGACGCCTTGTTTTCGTCTTGGTCTTGGCCTTTCTGGCCTCCCCGAGCCTCAGCCTTGCTCAGTTAGGGGAAGTAAGGATCGAACCCAGGCCGGAGCCTAGACCTGAGCCCAGGCCTGACCCATCACACCCATCCGGCGCAACGGAACTCGACCCAACAAAACGACGGGAAGAAATAGATCGAGTGCAGTGCGCGTTCATGTCGTGCTCAAAGAGTCCCGATTCCAAGACATCACACTCCATATCCGGCCTTGATCGCAACAGCTTCAGTAATTTCCAGGTGCGCCGGCCCATCGAGCCGATTCAACTTGACGGCGACAAAACGCCGCAGCAGAAACCGCCCAACTTCCTTCAATTTCAGAAGGGATGGCCGCGAGTCTCCGATCTAGACAGCGAGAGAATTTCCTCCATTTTTGATCGCGCAGCCGCGAACGTTAACCTGGAGAAGCTCAACCGCGAACACCCCGAAATTCGATCCGTGAGGATCGAATATCAACCCGAGAACGGCTCGCGCTATTGGGTCTATGACGGCTATTCGTCGCCTTACGCGGGCAACGATCTGGGAGAAATCGTGGAGCGCCTGAACGACCAACTCGATCAGGGAAAAAGCGCAATCGTCATAGGGTTCGCGGGATTTACCGCAAAGCAGGCGCGGTCGTTCACTACTGACCTCAGCGTGCAACAGGAGTTATACAATGGCAGCCGCGAATGGCTCCCGCTCTCTGATGCCGGCGAGGAACTCCTTGGTCTCTATCAGGGAGCCGGAATGAATCTAGAGGGCATGATTCTCACCGAGGTCAAGGACAAGAATCAGCATTTGACGTGGTGGCGCGCCCGAATGCGATTTACGGATGGGAAGCGTGGCCTTTGGGTGGAAACCTGGCTACGCACTCGCCGTCTTTTCAGCGAGTTCCTGGGTACTTTTTCGAAGCTGTATTCTAGCCCGACAGAGTCGTCTTGGTCCGCAGCAGAGGCCGTGGAACGCACCAAAAGGCAGATCATGCACAATCACCCCGAACTCAGCGAGCAACAGGTGTTCATAGAGATACGGAAGGAGATTCGCCAGACCCGGATCGGAGAGTTGCTGATCCTCGGGCGATTAGCGGTGTGATGAGCTCCGCGAACGGCAAACCATACTGCATTGCCTTCGGGATTCCCACGACCCGGGAGGAATTCTTCCGCTCCTTCTCGCTTCCGCAAAGTGACTATACCAGCCACTGGCTCGGTGGGTGGGGGCAGTATCGGGCGCAGTTTGTTGCCGACCTGGATGTAGTTACGCCGGATCTCGAACGCGCCGGAGTAGCGCTGGTTCGCGGTCTACGACTGGGCGAGTTATCAGATCTGTTCTCGAAGCATAAGGTTGTGGTGCTATTTTCCCACTGGACCGCAGACGGGGTGGAGTTTTTCGACGGCTTGGCGAGGACAGAGCAGATTCTGCCCGAGATTCCGCCTGCCTTCGAGGGCGTGTTTGATCTCTGCGTGTGCCACCCTATCGCCCTGGTGCAGAAAATATTCGCGAGTCGACCACCCTATTCTGTCAGGTACGTAGAGCACGAAGCGGCTCCGCATTATTGGCTTTATTTCTATCGGGATATATTCAGTCATATGAAGGCTGCCAAGAGTGACTATCTCGCCGCGTTCGAGATTATCGCCAAAGCGCATATTGCAATGAGCCGAAGCCACCGGAGGGAGTCATGAAAAGCTACGTTCAATTCGTACAGACCTACGTTCGTGAGATCGGCGAGATCGGACCAAAGAAACTGGGCGACCCAGCTGCACGACCGTCCCCCGAATCTCTGGCTGCAGCCCAGAGCTCACTTGAACGTTCGTTGCGCGAAGACGCCAAAAAGACTGACGGCATTATTGTGGTGGCAGTCGTGTTGTTGTGCTGTCTGTTCGCCGCTGGGCTTGCGCTTGGTATTTATTACCGCGCTTCGCCCCAGAACGTCGCGGTCCTGTTCGGCGGCGGTACGTTTGTATCCATGCTCGGGATCGTCGGTTGGCTGAGAAAGCTATGGTTCGACAAACGAACTATGGATCTGCTGTTGTCCCTAACGCAATCCATGAAACCTGACGACGCCGCCAAGGCGCTTACCAGCTTTTATTTTGGAGCCCTAATTCCAAAGCAACCGCCGGCCTGAGTCGCACTTAAATACGCCCGCATTTGGTCGCTACGTTGTACACCTGCTCGGCGGCTCGCGGTACAGAAACGGGCTCAGGACGTAACCAGGGGATCAGTCCCCAGTTTCCCTCTGCTCTGACGGCAGTATCGTTGCTCTCCCAGGTCTCGAAAAGCGCGAGACCTGGGGCACCCGGTGGGGAAGTCGGATGGATCCTTGCGGGGGCAGAAAAAGTCGAGCTTTGCTCGACTGGACAGCCGAGGGCGGCTGTCCCCACGTGAGTTGTCGTGCTACAAAGCTCGGGCCGCGTTAATGGCTTCTCGGACGTGGCCCTTTGTTGACTTCAGGGCTTTGGTTGCTTGCAGCCGGCTTACCTTGGCTTGCAACATTACCAGGGCTATCGGGACATCGTTTCCTGCCGCTTGCAGGGCTTGCTCCGCGGCTTCGCGATCGATTCCGGCGGCTTCTTGCAGAATGGTTAGACCACGTTCGCGTAGTTTGTAGTTCTTGACGTGGACGTTGATCATCAGGTTGCCGTAGACGTAGCCCAGGCGAGTCATGGCGCCGCTCGAGAGCATATTCAAAATCATTTTTTGGGCGGAGCCGGCTTTCATGCGACTGGATCCGGCGATGACTTCGGGGCCAACCTCAGCAACGATGGCGAAGTGCGCGGCTTTTTCCAGCGGAGAGCCTGCGTTGCAGGTGACGGCGATCGTTTTGGCGCCGCGACTTCGGGCGTATTCGACGGCCGCGATGGTGAACGGAGTGCGCCCGCTGGCGGCGATTCCAACTACGACATCGTTCTTGCCAGGTTTTTTCTCGGCCATTTCACGTCGGCCGAGTTCGCGGGAGTCCTCGCTGGCTTCGGTGGCGCTGTGCAACGCTTTGATGCCGCCTGCGATGATGAACTGCACAGTCTTCGGATCCGTATTGAAGGTGGGTGGGCACTCGGAAGCGTCGAGCGCGCCGAGACGGCCGCTGGTTCCGGCGCCAACGTAGATGAGGCGGCCTCCTCGTTGAAGGGCTTCGGCGATCAGGTCAATTCCGCGAGCGATCTGCGGCAAGGCGGGCTTCACGGCGGCTGCAACTTTGGCGTCCTGGGCGTTGATGATGCTGGCGATTTCCAGGGAGGACTTCAGGTCGAGATTCTTCGCGACGGTGTTGGGCTGCTCGGTGGGAAGATGGCAGAGTCGCGCGGCGGCCTTCTTGGGTGGTCGTGTCAACGGTTTGTCTCCATTGGGTCGAGCACTCCACTTTAGTGGTTAAAGAGCTTTGGTCACAAGTGATCTTTGCAATCGAAGCCCCGGCTCATTGCGGACTCAGCTTCGCGAGGCGAATCGACTTCCTTTCGGAAGTCTGCGGGAGTTGGTTCACTCGCACTCGAAATTCTTCACGGTTATCGTTTGCGCACGAGATCATAAGATGCTGTGAAAGGCTGGTACGGTGGTCATACCAGTTGTGATATAAGGGAAGGGTCAGAGTTGAAAATCGGTAGAGTCGGCTAGCCAAATGTCATCCGTCCGTGTTCTCGTGGTAGAGGATTTCGAACCCTTCCGTCGACTTGTCTGTTCGACTCTGGGAGACAGTTCGGAATTTCAAGTGATTTGCGAAGTGTCCGATGGACTAGAAGCTGTCCAGAAGGCAAAAGAACTGCAGCCGGATTTGATCCTGCTGGACATTGGCCTTCCAAACCTGAACGGCATCGAGGCCGCTCGCCAAATTCGCAGGCTCTCGCCTCAATCCAAGATACTGTTCGTCACCCAGGAGTCCTCTCCTGACGTAATCGAAGAGGCTCTGAGCTTTGGGGCGATGGGCTACGTCATAAAGGCACATGCAGGAAGGGAACTGCTACTTGCTATGGAAACGGTGCGAGAGGGCAGGCAGTTTATCAGCAGTGGAGTGGAGCTCGGGACGCCGACTGTGTTCGCCAGGAGTGAACGAGCGATTACGCAGCAGTAGATGCCGCGCCAGGTTTCCCCAGTTGGCGCAACTCAGCTTCAGGAACAGTGAACTCAGCAACCCCGCAATCCAAGCAGGCAATGAGTTTCGGAAATACCAACACGGCGGCCTTATCCCCATCTTTGGGAAGGTGAATGTTGATCTCGGCGTCATATTCTGCCTGGTTATTCGACCCGCACAATCTACAAGTCATGACGTACTGCACCCCATTCCGGCCAGAAGTGGATTGATTGTAACAGGGAACGTAGCGACCAATACGAGTTTGTGCGGTTTATGACCGTGCGACTTCTGAGTCAGGAACCTCGTAATGACTCAATGACGGCATCGTGAAATTTGGGGCGCAGTTGCTTGATGGCTTGATTGCTGCAGTCGGGCCAGGTGCGGTTGGTGAGCAGGGTTACGGACAGCTGGCGGTCTGGGTCTATCCACAGCGAGGTTCCGGTGTAGCCGAGATGGCCGAATGAATTGCTCGAGAAGTATTTCCCGGATTGTGACGGGGATGACGGCGTGTCCCACCCTAATGCGCGCGATGTGCCTGGCGGAGAAGACTCGCGGCGGGTGAACACAGCCAACGTTTCCGGGCGAAGGATGGGGCGTCCGCCCGAGAGCATGGCGTGGGCAAAGGTGGCGAGATCCTCGGCGCAGGCAAACACGCCGGCGTGGCCTGCGACTCCGTCCAGCACGCTGGCATTTTCGTCTTGGACTTCTCCCTGAATGATGTGATGGCGGAAAGATTGATCGTTTGCAGTCGGCGCGATGGAAGTTTGCCATGCTGAAGGAGGATTGAACGCGGTGTGCGTCATTGCCAAGGGACCGAAGACTTCATGTTGGCAGAAGCGGTCGAGAGATTCTTCGGCGATGCGCTCGAGAGCTGCTCCCAGGATGATGAAACCGATATCGCTGTATTCGGCTTTGGCGCCAGGATTGGCGGTGAGCGGAGTTGCGAAGGCGGTGGAAAGAAGTTCGTCTCGCGTTTTGACTCGCATGAACAGCTTTTCGTACGCGGGCAATCCGGAAGAGTGTGCGAGCAACATGCGCAACGTGACTGCGTCCCGCCGGGGATCTTCTCCGGCGAACTCTGCTACGACGGCTACAACGGGCAGGTCGAGGTCGAGAAGTCCGCGTTCATAGAGCATCATGGCCATGCTGGTTGTGGCGACGACTTTGGTCACGGAAGCGAGATCAAAAATGGTGGCGGTGGTGGTTGGAGGCGAATCGGATTCGTAGGTGAAGCGGCCGAAGGCCTTGAGTCCGGCAAGGTTCCCCTGGTGCGTGATGGCGACCGAGGCCGCAGGAAAGACGCGATCGGCAATAGCTTGTTGGATTAATTCAAAAGCGGGCGCGAAGACGGCGTCCTGTTGCTCGTGGGCCGGAGCGGGCAAGGGAGTTCCGCTCCCAGCGGCGGAATTCGATCCAGGGAAACGTCTCGGGGAAAAGGCTGTGGGTTCGATGTTCGGTTTATAACAAAGTTCCGCATCCGGGTAAAGATGACTAATCACGCTGTACTCTTTGTCCTAGCAAACGGTAGATCGCCCTGACCCGGGTCGGGTGGCCATCTGGCTGTTGACCGGTTTTATGGGTTGCCATAGATTTCTATCGGTGGCGCATATGAAGAAAAAGGGGATCACCAAGTCGAGGGGCACGGTTCGGATTGACGCCGAGCAGATGGAGTACCTGCGGTATTACCACAAGCTGACCGGCCAACGGATTGCGGACATCCTGCGGGATATGATCGCGCAGTGGGTTGCGGTCGAGTACGCGACACGTATCCCCACGCTTGAAAAGATTGTAGGGACGAAGAAGCCCAGTAAGACGCGTGTGACTAAAAAGAAATCCTAGGTCGAGGTTCTCCTCACTATTGTCCCTAACCGTGATCGTTTCGCCTCGACGAGCGGAGACGCTCGTCCCCCATTTGGCAAAGATGGCACCTGCTTACTTCGGTTTGTTGAGCCGGCTGCTGGGCTTGTGTAGAGTCAGAGTATCCGCATGATTAAGCTGAATTTGGGCCTCGGACGAAGGGCCTCAGCCTTTCTGTCGATTGTGTTTGTCCTCGGTGCGCTGTCCCCGTTTGCGCTCGGTGCGACGCAGAAGACCGCAACCTCAAGCAGTCGACTTGGCGTGCTCGACGATATTGTGCAGGACGCCATTCGCGATGAGCAGGTTCCAGGGGCAGTGGTGCTGGTCGGGCACGACGGCCAGGTGATTTACCGCAAGGCATTTGGCGAGCGCTCGCTCGAACCACACCGCGAGCCGATGACCGTGGACACAATTTTTGATATAGCTTCGCTGACTAAGGTGGTCGCGACCACCACGGCGGTGATGCAACTGGTACAGCAGGGCCAGCTTCGCGTCAACGAGCCGGTGGCGAAGTACATTCCGGAGTTCGCGGAGAATGGCAAAGAAGAAATCACAGTTCGCGAACTGCTCACCCATTTCTCTGGCCTGCCGAAAGATTTGGATCTGTCGCAATCGTGGGAGGGCCGCGAAACGGCATTGCGCATGGCCTATGCGGAGAAGCCTATCTATGCACCTGGATCGCAATTCCTGTACAGCGACGTGAATTTCATTGTGCTGGGTGCGCTGGTGGAGCGGGTGTCAGGAATGTCGCTGGAAGAATACTGCCAGAAGAATATTTTTGCGCCGTTGAAGATGGCGCACACGCGCTTTCTGCCGCCGGCATCGTGGGCGCCAAGGATTGCGCCTACGCAGTATGACGAACACGACAAGATGCTCCGCGGAATTGTGCACGATCCCACGGCTCGACGAATGGGTGGAATGGCTGGACACGCGGGGCTGTTCTCGACGGCGGACGACCTGGCGACGTTTGCCGAGGCTTTGCTGGACGGAAGTTCGATTCTTTCTCCCTTGATGATCGAGAAAATGACAACGCCGCAGCAGCCGCCGACATCGGAAGTACTGCGCGGATTTGGCTGGGACATCGATTCGCCCTTCTCCAGCCCGCGCGGCGATCTGCTGCCGGTTGGTTCATTTGGCCATACCGGATTTACCGGGACTTCGTTGTGGATCGATCCCACAACGCGGACGTACATCATCATATTGACCAATGCAGTTCATCCTTGGGGGAAGGGAAGTGCGATCGCTTTGCGATCGAAGATCGCAACCGCCGTAGCGGCAGCTTTGCGGCTCACGGTGACTGAAAGTGACGAACTGCGATGGATGAGCATCACCGGTTACAACGAAGCGGAAACGGCGGCGCGTCGATTGGCGGTTCGCAACGGAGCGGTGCAGACGGGAATCGACGTGCTCGAAGCTCATGGCTTTGATTTGATTCGCGGCACAACAGCGAAGAAAAAGATTGGCCTGCTGACCAACCAGACCGGGATGGATTCGCAAGGACGCCGCACCATCGACGTGTTGTCGCAGGCGCCGGGAGTTTCGCTCGATGCAATTTTCAGCCCCGAGCATGGAGTAACGGGCTCTCTGGACACGACGGAGATCGGCGACTCGAAGGACGCAGCCACGGGTGTTCCGGTTTACAGCGTCTACGGCGCGACCGATGCGGCGCGGCGGCCGTCGCTCGACGTATTGAAGAGGCTGGATACGGTGGTCATCGATATTCAGGATGCCGGGGCTCGCTTCTACACCTACGAAACCACATTGGGATATTTTCTGGAAGGCGCGGCTAAGGCGGGAATTGAAATCATTGTGCTCGACCGGCCCAATCCGATTACCGGGTCGTTTGTGCAGGGGCCGGTTCCCGATCCCGGCCGTGAGAGCTTTACCAATTATGATTCGGCGCCTGTTCGTCATGGCATGACTATGGGCGAGCTGGCGAAAATGTTCAATGGCGAGCGCGGTATCAATGCGCGGTTGCAGGTTGTTCCTCTCGATGGATGGGTGCGGGGCGACTGGTACGATTCGACCGGGCTGGCGTGGATCAATCCGTCCCCAAATCTTCGCAGCCTCACCGAAGCGACGCTCTATTCCGGCGTGGCGCTGGTCGAAGGGACGAATGTTTCCGTCGGGCGAGGTACAGACACGCCGTTTGAATTGCTGGGCGCGCCCTGGATCAATGCCGGAGCTCTGGCTCAATATCTGAATGCACGGAACATTTCCGGAGTGCGCTTCGTGCCTGTCACTTTTACTCCGAATGCCAGCACGTACGCTGGGCAGAAGTGCCAGGGAGTCAATATTATTCTGATTGAGCGCAACGCCTTCGATGCGCCGGATCTGGGAGTGGAGCTGGCATCCGCTTTGCACAAACTTTATCCAGAGCTGTTCCACATGGAACGGATGACCGAACTGCTGGTGAACCAGTCGACGTACGATGCCATTGCTAAAGGAGAAGATCCGCGGCGCATTGCGGAGGACTGGCGCGAGGCGCTGGAGAAGTTTCAGCAGGTTCGGCAAAAATACCTGATCTACAAATAATCAGAACTGCCGAGCGAAGCCCGACTGCCCAGACGAGGCGTCTGGGCCTACGGAGTTTGGCTACCGGAGGCTTGCAGAAGCATCGTGCTTCTGGCTCGGAGATTGGCTAGAATAGGTGCGCGTGATTTCACCTACTCGGCCAGGAGACGCAAACCCGTCATGCAAGCCGCCAGCCCCAACTTTCCGATCCCCAATAATTTCTACCGCTGTGCCGGTCCCAACTGCGGTTTGCTGAAAAGTTCGACCGATCGCTGGTGGCTCATGTGGACTTCCTTCGGCGAATACAACCGGCCGCTGCTTTATCTGTGTCCATGGGATGAAGAGATCGCCGCCCGCGAGGGTACCTTGCACGTGTGTGGCGAACTTTGTGCGCAAAAGCTGCAATCGCAATATATGGGAAATGTCCGAGAGAATGAACTGAAGCGGGCAGGACGGTGAAGGTTCAATCTTGAACAGCGACTAACTTTCTTTATGTTTCGTGCATCGTACTTTCATCGAGACTTGATGCGGAGCGATTGCGGGCAACAACCAGCCTGGTTGCGGGTTACTGTATCGGAGAGGTGTTTCATGCGCATCATTTTGAGCGTTTTATTTTTGGCTGCTTCGGCCTCAGCTCAATCCACTCCGGCCACGAAGCCGGATACCGCTGCCGTCACTCCTGCACCTGCAACCATCCCCAGCGAGCTGACAATTCCCGCGGGAACCAAGTTCCCGGTTGAGCTGAAACATGCGGTCTCGAGCAAGGGGACGCACGAGGGGGATGGGGTTTATGCGGAGACCACATTTCCGGTGGTGATCAATGGCCGGGTTATGATTCCGGCGGGCACCTATGTGCAGGGGAGGATCAGCCATATCCAGCGTGGAGGGCGGGTCAAAGGGCGCGCGGAAGTTCAGATGCATTTCACCACGTTGATCTATCCCAGCGGGTACACCGTTCTTCTGCCGGGCGCGGTAGAAAATGCGCCCGGAGTGGATAAGACATCGGTGAACGATGAGGAGGGCACGATTCGCGCCGACAGCCAGACCGGCCAAAAAGCCGGGACCGTCGCCACCACTGCGGGCACGGGCGCGGTGGTCGGCGGATTGAGCAACGGCGGCAAAGGCGCATTGGTCGGCGCCGGAGTTGGTGGTGCGGTCGGCACCGCGATCGCTTTATTGACTCGCGGGAACGATGTAAAGATGGATGCCGGCACGACCATGGAGATCGTCATCCAGCGCGACGTCCCACTCGATCCCAGCCGCGTGCCCGCAACCACGCGGGCGTACTCGTCCGCTCAGCCGTGAAGGATCAGCCCAGCATAGCTCCGCGGGTAATTCCTGTTAACAACAGTCAGAGCTTTAGCTTCTTCGCGCGTTCCTCATAAGTCCCGGCCTCGGAATATTCGCCGAGCTTGCGACTTGTTGCAGCGAGCATCGAATACCGCAAGGCCGGTTCTGGGCCAGACGAGCCGGACTGAAGGCAGAGGATAAATTCGCGTTTCGCTCGTTGAAATTCCTTCAGTTCGTAGAGGGTATACCCATAATAATAGTGAAATGCGGGCTGCCAATCTTCACTGACTCCGAGCGCGTCGGCACGCTCGAATTGTTCTCTCGCCAAAGTGTACAGGGAGAGTTCGTGGTAGCAACGACCGAGGTGACAGTAAACATCGCTCCGAACTTGGGCATCAATTTGAAATTGCGTCGCTTCCTCAAGAAGCGGCTGGGCCTCGAGATTTCGCTGGAAATGCATCAGAGACAATGCCCGTTGCACTTGAACGCGTTCGTAAACGGCTCGGCCTTCGGCAGTCTTGAGCCACTCACCATGTCTAGCCAACATTGATGACAGTGCTTTAAGTCCGTGCTCTCGGTTTCCATGTTCCAAAAGCGCGGTCGCACAAAACAACTCAACTTCTGCACAGGCCTGCACGTTTCCTGTGGCCAAGCGTCTCGCGTCAGCTATTAGCAAGTCCGCATCGCCGAACCGGCCATCACTCTGGCAGCAAGTTGCTTTATTCAGCAACTCCCCAATCCGTCGTAGAAGATCATCGGCGCTGCTCTGGGTCATTCGAGGGGGCACTCGAAACAATTATGCCATCTAGCTGGCGTAGCTGCGCGAAATCGTCGTTACGCGCTCTGACTCGACAGCTTGATTGAAGAATTGCTAGCACCAAATTTGTTTCGTCTTGGCTGACCGTTTCCGCCAGATTGTTTTGATTCAGGTATTTTGCGAAATGATCAGGTTGCCGCATGCTTGCTCGCGGCGACGCCAGCGGTCACGTCTTGCGCCATCTCGCGCCGTCGTTCGGGTCCTTTGCGGTTTTCGAGCACGCGCACCCTCCGCGCAGGCACGTTCGTCGGATTCAGGCGGACGATTCGTCCGTCGTCCACTTCGATATAAAAACGGAACCAGTCGGTCCGGAACATGCGCCCCGAGGAATAGAAAGTCACCGAGGCGGCGATGAGCCCCTGAAAATCTGGTCCTGTGCATACCACTAGGCGCTTGCCCACGTCTTGCGTCCAAGTCATCCCACCGACCAGCGGATCATTGAGGAAACAGCGTTCGAAGGGTACGGCGTGGGAAATCTTGCGCAGTTGCATCAACTGGAGCAGGACCGAGATCTTGGCCAGATTGGTGACTACGATTCGCGTCTCGCTGGCGGAGAGCCGCTCCAGCTTGATATGCAGTTCGGGCGACCATTCGCGCTCGAACTCCTCGCGTGCGAGGGCCAGACTTTTGTCCGTGGCCTCGGCATACCGTAAGGTGGCGCGGGCGAGAATCACGCTCAGAACGCAAGTAACCACTGTCGCCACCAGTGGGATGTAGTTGACCAGGCTGAAAATAGGGATGCTGTGGGAATTGATCGACTGCATGTGCATAGAACCGATTGGCTCCTCGCCGTGCAACCGCAATCGTGATTACTGAAGTGTTCGGGGGGATTCCTGCCTGCGGTGAAACGCTCACCGAGGCTCGCACCAGCAAAAGTCTAAAGAGCGCGCCGGGCCCGCTCCAGATGCGGATAGTACAGAGCCCAGATCAGTGATAAAGCCGGTCTTTGGTAACGGTCAGAGACTGACTGCTGACTGCTGATTGCTCACTTCAACGTGAACATCGCGTTTACGTGAGCCGTCACCGAACTCGTCTGAGGACTGAATTCTTCGGTCGGCGCGGGTGCGGCTTGCGCCATCGCGCTCATCCTCGCCATGGGCTGCATAACTATCGGACGGACGTTTTCGAACGTATCTACCGAGGCGTAAGACAGCTCGCCCAAGGTGCGCCCACCGGCGCGAGCCACAGCTTCCGCCGAAGCGCGGGCGTGACGGTAGGCGTCTTCTACGGCCTTGATCTTGGCGGCGTCGATATCGTCGAGCGTGTAGCTGATGGACTGGTCGCTGGTTATATCACCGTCGGCCAATTGCTGTACGATGGGCGCAATCTTGGTGAAGTCCTTGAGCTTTAGCGACACGTTCACATTGACCCGATACGCAATCAGCTTGCGTTTCGCGTCCTTGTAGTCATAGACAGGTTCAATCGAGAAGTAGCCCAGTTGGGCAGCCGTGGGTTCAATGCCGTTGGAGCGCAGGATTTGGCGGACCTGCTCGGCCGATTTCGAGGCCCGATCGTAGGCCGCGCGCGAATTGTTCTCCTGCGCCGAGATGTTGAATTGAATCAGGGCAGTGTCCGGCTGAGCTTCAAATTTCCCGTCCGCTCCAACGAACACGGTGTTGGGCTGCGCGGTAATCGTAGGTCGATCCTGCCCCAGGCCAAGCCCAACAAGAAGGAAAACCACGAGCAATGTTGCTGTAGATTTCATAACGCGCCTCCCGCGTAACGACAAAGAAGAGTTATACGCCAATGAGTGATCTAGCAGAAGAACGGAAAACTCGGAATAACTTGCGTGATCAACTCTTGGCGGTGGAGTAGGCAAAGCGATTGACCTGGGAGTCGATTTCCTTGCGCAGATCGGGCCAGATTTCTTTCGGCATGGTGAGAAAAATTTCAACGACTGCGGGATCGAACTGCTTTCCGGAGAAGCGCTCAATTTCTTCGCGGGCAGCAGTCAGGGACTGTGCTTTGCGGTAGGGCCGGTCGCAGGTCATGGCGTCGAGAGTGTCCGCGACAGAAAACAAGCGCGCTCCGAGCGGAATCTCCTCGCCCTTCAATTGCCGCGGGTAGCCGCTTCCATCGAAGTGTTCCTGATGAGCGTAAACGATCTCGGCAGCCTCTTTCAGGAACGGAATCTTCTTCAGTATCTGGTAGCCGTGATAACAGTGCTCGCGCATGACCTTGATTTCATCCGGGTCCAACTTGCCCGGTTTGCGCAGGATCGCGTCGGGAATCGCCATTTTGCCAATGTCGTGCAGAAATGCGCCTCGAGCAATCACATCAATCTGCTCTTTCGGCAGTCCCATGGCGCGGGCGATGGCAATTGTATACACGGTAACTCGCCGCGAGTGGCCTTCGGTTTCCGCATCCTTGAGATCGAGCGCGCCGCCCAGCGCTTCCAGCGTCATGCTGTAGGAGCGCTCCAGGTCGGCCATCGCACTCTTCAACTGCTCGGTACGGGCTTCGACCATCCTTTCGAGATCAGTCTGGTACGCGCGGTTCTCCATCTTGAGCCGCCGGTTCTCTAAAGCCCGCCGCACCGTCGCCAGCAGTTGTTCGCGTTCGAAAGGTTTCAGCAGGTAATCGTAGGCGCCATTTCGAATGGCGGCCAGGGCAACCGCAATGTCGTGCACCGCGGTCACCATCACCACGGGCATGTCCGGGTACCCTTCCTTGGTGCGTTCGAGCAGGCCAATGCCATCCAGATCAGCCATCATGAGGTCGGAGAGCATAAGCTCGAATTCCTCGCCGGCATCGAGGATCGCCAACGCCTTCAGCCCGGAAGAGGCTTGCCGGGTCTTATAGTTGGCAGCGGCCAGCATGGAGCAAACGATCTCGCGGATGGGATCTTCGTCGTCGACGACCAGGATGCGCTCAACGGGCATGGTTCTGCTAGTGTACCGCGAAATATGCCTGGATTTGGCAGCTTCCTGGATTGGAAGTCGCTAACCCAGAAGTTCCCAAAGTAATCACCCATAAGGGGAAACCTCATTGGCTGCGGGGATCGGCATGTTATTAAGAAAGGTGCGCTCAGCCCCTTTTCGCGATGAATAGCTCTGCCTTATTTGCCTGGTACGCTTTGGTGGAACTGCCGCTGCCGAAGTTCGTGGCGGTGGAATCCGCTGCGCTCGTCATCCTGGCCGCGGGCCTGTTGGTGTTCCGCACTTTTCGCGAGCGCTACCTGCTGGTCTGGATCCTGGGCTGGCTGGCATACTTCGTTTCCAGTTGGACGATTCACCATCCCGGCGTCGACCCAAACTCCCGCTACACGGTTGCCGTTTCCCAATCCCAATTTGTCCTGGCCTTGTGCTTGTTCTCGGCGGCGGTGTTTGTCTACAGCCATGCCCGCAAAGTGCTGACGCCACTGCTGGCGTTTTCCGTTGCAGTGGTCGCCTATGCGGCTGTGCGTGCGCTGTGGTGGCCGGACTCGTTTGCGCTTCGCGTGGTGCTCGAAGTTTCCTACCGGGTCATCACCTTCGGCGCTGCTCTGCAATTAATCCGTTTCCGCTGGGCACGCTGGGAGATCGGGCCCTGGATGTTGAGCATCAGCTTGCTGGCGGTGCATCTTGACTGGGCTCCATTGAACACGCATTTGCCGGCAGGGTTCAGCCTCGCGGTCGATCTGCTGCTGGGATTGAGCATGCTGCTGATGGTGTTCGATGATTCCAGAATGCGGGTCCGACGCTTGGGTGTGCTCAATGCCCTGACCACGACCATCACGCGTTCGCAGCAGCATGGGCCGATGACCGAGACCGCCCTCGGAGAGTTGAAGACTCTCATGGGAGCCAAAGCGGCATGGTTTCGCCTGCTGGAAGGCGAGAGATTGGTTCTCACCACCCAGATCGGGCTTACTTCGGATTACGTTCGCGATCGCTTTTCTGTCCCTCTGGATGAATCTACCAAGGCCATGCTCACCGAAACCGTGCCCATGGTGATTGAAACCTCCAGCGCGGCGGACACCACGCGGCCGCATCTGAAGCGGGAACGCTTTCATCACGTGGTCATGCTCCCGGTGCTGGGGAAAAAGTCGGTGGTCGGGACTTTGTCCCTGGGCATTCGCCACCGCTTCTCCTACACGCCCGACGATATGGAGTTCCTAGTCACCAGCGCACATCAACTGGGACTGGCCGTGGAGAATCTCCGGCTCGTGGAACAGATTCTGCGTTCGCATCGCCAGTGGGCGAATACCTTTGACTCCATTCAGGACCTGGTCCTGGTCCACGACGCCGAATTCGTAGTCATGAAGGCCAACATGGCTCTGCTCCAGCGCCTCGGGCAAGCCCCCGCGGACGTGATCGGCCAGCCCTGCGAATTCGTGCTGCCGCGCAAAGGCGAATGGTCCGGATGCCCCTACTGCGTCGCCGCCGAAGAAGGCATTCAGGAAGCACAGGACCCCTGTTTCGGTGGCAATTGCATGATTTCCACCTCGTCCTACAGCGAGCACGGAAGCCAGCAAAAGGGCACCATTCACGTCGTGCATGACACCACCGACCGCCACGATGCGGAAGAAAAGTATCGCCTGATTTTCGAGCAAGCCCAGGAGGGCGTCTTCGTCGCTACGCCCGGCGGCAAACTGCTCGACTGCAATGACGCCTTCGTGCGCATGTTGGGCTACGACGGCCGTGCCGAACTGATGGCGATGGATCTGGACACGGAACTCTCCGCATCCGCCGAACAGATCGATGCCTTTCACCGCGAGATCGAAGCCCACAACTATGTCCGCAACTTTGAAATGACGTTGCGCCGGAAGGACGGCGTGTTGATCACCGTGCTCGAGAGCAGCTTCGCTACCCGCAATTCCCTCGGCAAGATCGAACGTTACCAGGGCTTCCTGCTCGACATCACCGAGAAGAAACGAGCCGAAGACGAAATTCGCAAACGCAACCGCGAGTTGAACGCGCTGAACGCAATGGCGGTGATCGCAACCCAGTCTTTCGATCTGGACGAGATCCTGAACCTGACTTTGCGCCAGGTCATTTCGCTTCTAGGAGCCGAAACCGGATCGATCTATCTTGGTGACGCCGACCAGACTACCTTCCGCCGCCGGGCCGGTTGGGGGCAGCGCAGCGCCGATCGCGCCCGCTTGTCTGAAGTCCAGTTCCACGGCGGCTTCGGCGATCTCGTAACCCGGTCCCGCACCGAAGTGATCACTCCCGAATACTTGCCGCACCTTCCGCCGCTCGTGGCGGAATTCATCCGCGCCGACGGCTTAAGTTCCTGGATCTGGGTACTGCTGTGGAGTAAGGATTCGCCCATCGGCATGATGGGAATCAGCAGCCGCGAGAACCGCGTTTACTCCAGCAACGATGAAAATCTGCTGGTCGCGATCGGCCGCCAACTGGCCACCACGATAGAAAAGGTCCGTCTCTACGAAGAGACCTGCCGCGCCTACGAAGATTTGCGCAAGACTCAGGAACAGTTGCTGCAGAGCGAGAAGATGTCGGCCGTCGGACAGCTCATTGCGGGCGTGGCCCACGAACTCAACAATCCGTTGACCGCGATTCTCGGCTACGCGCAACTTCTGGAAAGTGAAGGACTCAACGATCACGCCGCCGACTTCGTGAGCAAGCTCTTCAAGCAGGCGCAACGCACGCATCGCGTGGTGCAAAGCCTGTTGTCCTTCGCCCGCCAGCGCAAGCCGCAGAAAGAGTACGTCGACATTTGCAAGGTACTCGACGAAACCCTCGCCCTGCGCGACTACGACCTGAAGGTGAATGGCATCAACCTGCAGCGTGAATTCGAAGCTCCCACTCCCGCAGTGACGGCCGATCCTCACCAACTGGAGCAGGTTTTTCTCAACATCATCAACAACGCCGTGGACGCCATGCTGGAAGCCGGCCAGGGCGGCACCCTGAAAGTGCGTGTCCACACCAAAGATGGAAACGTTCACACCGAATTCCACGACTCCGGTCCCGGCATCAAGGAACCGCATCGCATCTTCGAACCGTTCTACACCACCAAGGGTGTCGGCAAAGGTACCGGACTCGGCCTGAGCATCTGCTACGGAATTATTCAGGAGCACGGCGGACAAATCGCCGCCCGGAACCAAACCACCGGCGGCGGAGTGATCGAAGTAGTCCTCCCGTCCGCAGGTGAGAGCGAAACTCCCGAAAAATTGACCCCCACAGCGCGCCGCGAAGCCGCCCTCGCAGGACGCGTCTTGCTGATCGAGAACGAGGAAGCCGTCCTCGAATTCGAGCGCGACGTCCTGACCGGCGCCGGAGCTGAAGTGGTCACCTCGATGAACGTCGAAGAAATGAAGTCTCTGTTGCGACAACAGTCATTCGACGCCATCATCATCGATGGCAAGGCGCAAGGGAACGGCAGCGCCCGAGAAGTCTACGGCTGGCTCGCGGAAAACTGTCTCGGCATGGAGAAACATCTGCTATTCACCTTCTCTACCGTAGCCGAGTCAGAAGTAAGAAGCTTCCTGCAAGAAAAAAATGTGCCGTGCCTGGTAAAGCCCTTCGAAGTGGCCGACCTGATCGCCCACGCCCGCCGCCTCACGCAAAAGGCCCAAGCCGCAAGCGCAACCTAAGCCCGTGTAAAGCGGATACTCCTGTCTGTTTCAGCGAACCGACTCCCGCGGAGCGCATCGACTTCACCAACTTATCGGGGAGGCGATTTTTCGTCGACTGTCGAACTGTGGGCCTCTACCATTGCGAATGACATTTCGTGATACGGGAGGAAGAATACGAACTCTTTTGGCCCGGTTTGGATTTGGAGTACTTGCAGGAGGACCCTGACAGCGGCTTGACTGGAAATCCATATCCCTCCGCCTTCCACTCCAAGTACCTTCACATGAAATATCTTGGCCTTGTCGATTCTTGGAATCAGTACACCAACCTCTTGGCCAATCAATTCAGAGAATTGCACGAGGATTCTCCACAGCGCCGTGAATTATACGCCTCCCGGCCGCCCCGCATTTCTCAATCAGATGGGAGGGTAGCGCGGAACACTCGCCCATTGTGCTGTTGAGTTCCGATCAGCGTGGCTAAGCCCGCCCTGACGGGGGCGTCCAGGGCTAGGTGTGCGATGCGGACGGATTGAGACACTGGCGACAGCCTGAATCTGAGGAATGATTTGTTCTGCTTTCTCTGCGGCCTCGGCTTGGGCTTCGATGTCGGGGATAGGTACTTCGGCGGTCCATTCTTTATCCTCGCCGAAGTCTTCGGACTTGGCCTCGACTGGCTCGGAGACTTCGTCTTCTTCGTCGTCGTCTTCTTCTTCGAAATCTTCTTCGCACCAGGGATCTTCGCCGAGCGGGGTTTGGTCTACCGTGCGGGGATCAATGACTACGCGGGTTTTGATGACGGGCTCAAAATTGGTCCGGCCCAGGTTCGAGGAAGCGGTCTGCAGGGCGTAGAGGAGCAGACCGGCAGTCTTGGGGTCCAGTTGTCCGCTGAGGATCAGGCGCATTACCTGCATTAACGAGACCTGGATGGAGTTAGCGTCTTCGAGCACGGGGAGATCGAGCGCGGCGCGTCCGCGGCGGGCGCGGTTGGCGTTAAGCACGATGCGGGTTTCTTGCCAGTGCTTATGAAAATAGCAGAAGTGATTGCGTCTCAGGGCGGGCGATCCGCACTGGGTGCCGTTGACTTTGAGGTGCTCGCAACGGGGAATGCTAGCGGGATATAACGACATAATTGGTCTCCACCCCCCTCTCCCCTGATCTTTTGGAATCAGAGGGATAGCGGGGGACTAGGGTTGAAATCTTTGAGTTCAAAGGAGTTACGGGGAAAATCTTGAAAAGAAACGGGTTGTGGTTGGGGGAGGGCATTTCGATAAGTTAGCTATATATTGTTTATCTTTTATAGCTACAGTGAAGTCAAGGAAATTGCGAAGAAAAAGAGTGGTTGGGTCCCGAAATGGGAAGAAGGAAACGGCTTGGGACAATACGCGAGATCGGAGCGCAGTGCCGGGGCAGGCTGGAAAAATCCCCGCCCGAGCGGAGCTGGGACGGCCAACCCGGCCCCCATTGCACGGGTCAATGAGCGTAATCGCGATTTTACATTAGTTAGCGAGCAGGGGCTGGCTAGTGGGCACGTCCATGGATGGGATTTTGGGCTGTTGGCAAAGACTGCCCCCAGCCGCTTTACGGCAGAACGCGCACTGATTCTCGCCGCCAGATAGACAACCCATGCGCTCCCATGGCTAGCAGGCCCAGCGACGCGGGCTGTGAAATGGGAGCGGTAAGAGTTGCGGAATCCGACTGTTCAAGATTGGCGTCATCCGTTCCCGTCTCCTTCCCAGCAACAATGGACTTGTTCGGAATCGTCTCGTATGCGTAGCCACTCAGCGTCGCAATGATTACAGTTTTCTGAACCTTAACATTGAGTCGTGCCCAACCGTAGTGCGTTTCTCCATTAATCACAAACATCAATCCGAGACAACGGTCTTTTGTATTAGCCCAGGGACCGACTACGTAAGCATAGGAAAAATAGATAACCTCGACCATTCCTCCCCTACCTTCTTTAAAGGTGTCACTTGGCCCGATGCGGACGCCTCCCATTAGGGCTGATTCCCACGGCCTCTGAAAACCGTCGACGTAACCAATAGCGCGATTGCGGTTGGCGGGCTTCAGAGAAAGGTTGAAATTACAAAGGTCGGTACCGCAATAAGCCGAGTTGTTGAGCGTGAAGTCGGTTGTTCCATCATGGTTGAGGTCAAGCCTGTAACTGTGATTCGGCCCGATTACATGATGCGTTGCCGTGTAGACGATCTTGGCCTCGCTTGGCTGCGCCAGCGCCAACAAACCCACTCCGGCTGCTCCTGCCGCAAGAGCGTACATGTTGAGTTGCCGACTGATTGATTCGGAAAGGTTGGCTGATGTCTTGCGAGTCCGGGGAGCGCGTTTCATCGGCGTCCTCCAAAGGTGGTTCATTATCTGTCCGCTCAAACCAAGAGTCAACTGCCCGATGTCTCCGGTGACGTTAACAGGCCATTACACGTTTTGACCGCTGGTCGTAAGCGAAATGGACGTTCCAACAGCGATACGCTGGCGTCATTTTCAAAGGGGCAAAACCGGAGCGCGCGCTACAGATTCCCTTGCAATTGTGCTCTTAAGGAGTACGATTGCAGCCGTCGAACTAAGCCAGTCCGACCATGGCCCAGCGACTTCGGCGTCGAGTATAGTTCTGGTGATCGGAAGCATCTCGTTTTCGCTCTGGGCACGATTCTCCGAGGGTGCGTTACGAGGTCAACATGACAAGCCTCACAATCGTTTCCGCCCGGACCCGCAAGCAAGTCTGTTTGCTGGGGACCGCAATTTTGTTTCTGGCAGGATTCTGCTTTAGCCAACCTGCGATTTCGCTCTCGCCCACCGACGGGCCGCCAACGACCAGCCTACGGGTCTCGGGCAGCGGCTTCGCGCCCAACGCCCAGATTGACATCTACTTCGGTACCCAGGACGAAGCCGTGGCCCTGACCAACGGCGCGGGATCATTTCCCCAGATCGCCATTCCGGCACCCGCCTCGGCGCTGCCGGGTAGGCATTGGGTGAGCGCGGTCGAGCGCTCGGGACATACCGGCGCGCAGGCGACATTCCTGGTACGGACCTCCTGGAGTGAGTTCGACAGGCCCGACATGAAGCGCTGGAACCCATATGAGAATGTGCTGAACGTCAACAATGTTGGGAGCCTGCAAGTGAAATGGAAACACCATACCGGTGGCGGCGTGATTTCCTCGCCCGCGATGGTGAATGGGGTGGTTTATATCGGGACGACAGATATGAACGGCCATGTGTACGCGCTGAAAGCCAGCACCGGCGCCAAGCTGTGGAGCGCCATTACCACGAGAACTGTGGTTTCCTCGCCCGCCGTGGCGAATGGGGTGGTTTATGTTGGCTCCTACGACGACTTAGTGTACGCGTTTGATGCAAGCACCGGGGCTGGGTTGTGGAGCACCGACCTCGGCGACCTCGTACTGTCCTCGCCCACAGTGGCGAACGGAATGGTTTATATCGGCGCCTTTACCGGCTGTCTGTCTGCCCTGAGTGCCAGCACCGGCGGCTCCGTGTGGGAGTACTGCACTAACGCCCAGGTGACTTCCACGCCCGCGGTGGCGAATGGGGTGGTTTATGTTGGCTCCGCCGACGGCAACGTGTATGCACTCAATTCCAGCACCGGCGCCCTGCTCTGGAGCTACCCCGTGGGGGGGAGTTCCTCGCCCCTTGTGGCGAACGGGGTGATTTATGTCGGCGCGGACAACGTGTATGCGCTGAAGGCCAGCACCGGCGCCTTGCTGTGGAGCTACGCCACCGGGGTTCAGTCCTCACTCGCCGTAGCGAACGGGGTGATTTATGCCGGCTCGGGCGCAGGTACCGTGTACGCGCTGAATGCGAGCACCGGCGCCTTGCTGTGGAGCTACGGCACCGGCGGGGCGATATCCTCGCCCGCCGTGGCGAACGGGGTGGTTTATGTCGGCTCGAACGACCAGAACGTGTATGCGCTGAATGCCAGCACCGGCGCCCTGCTCTGGAGCTACGCCACAGGCGGCATGGTAGAGTCCTCGCCTGCCGTCGCGAATGGGGTGGTTTACTTGGGCTCGGACGACGGCAACGTTTACGCGTTTGGCCTGAAGACGGGTCGGGAAAGATCCGAGGCAGCTTCCGAACGCCCTAGCCTGAAGACGCTTCGCCCTGACTTCCACCTCAAGGTGTCCCAGCTGGTCGCAACTCCGGCGGGCGCGCAGTAGTGCAGCGACGCAATGCGAAGCCGCTTCCTCGGGAGGCGGCTTTTCCTTCAGCGGCAAGAGTGTAGCGCAGAGATGTTACGCCGCAATCGCGACACGTCCTACGTCGGTTTTGCGACAGTGGCAGGCTGCGTCTGAATCGCCGGCGGCTGCCACGTGCCATCACCCGGAGGAAGAATTGAGGGCGGGGTCTCTTTCGGCCAATACAGCCGCATCACCAGATAGATTGGACCGTCGGGCGCGGGTAGCCAGTTTGACTTCTTGTCCGCTGACGGGGCATCGTTTTGGATATAGATTGTCAGGGAGCCGTCGGCGTTCTTTTTCAGGGCCGGCAGCATCGGGGAGTTGATTAAGTAGCGGTTGATTGGATTCTGAATCAGCAACTGGGTCTTGCCATCGTACATGGTGACGGACCAGAATGCGTTCACGGGAGGGAATTGTCCGGCGGCGAAAGTCAGCGTGTAATTGTGCTTGCTACCATCAAGGGGCTGGCCGTCGCTGGCGGCTTTAGCAGCGGGATACATAGCTTCAACCGCATCATTGCCGTAGATGCCAGCCAAGGCTGAGCCAGCACGGAGCAGGTAGTTGCCGTTGTAAAACGCCCGGTTGCCGAAGGCGGCACCAACGCTCCATCCGTTGATCTCTTTGCCGATGTTGAGTTTCGCTTTTTCAATCGCCTCATAGCCTTCCTTAACCGCTAAACCTAGCTCGCCCTTTTGTACCTCAGAAAGTTTCGCTAAATCGAATGGTTTTCCCGCTTCGATTCCGACCGTTGCAAACTTCGCCCGCAGCGCAGTCTCTTCAGTAGGTGTTGGGCAGAACTGGAGCAGGAAATTCAAGTATTTGGGAAAGTCCAACTTGAAGGCATCATCGGTGAACTTCGGGAAATCAGGCGCGGGTAACGAGGCGGGCGGTGGCTGATGGGTGAACGCCGACAGCGTCTGGGCTTTATAGCCCGCTTGAATCTTCTTCACATTCTCCATGTCGCCCGGGTTAAACAACTGCGTCCGGATGACGGCGAGGGAGAACTGCGTCTCTGATGGGAAGACCTTCTTGATACCGGCAGGCGTTGTACCGCTCCAGCCCGGCCCTGTAACCATGTAGCAGCCCGGGTCGTTTCCGGTGGCGCGGCTGCCAATATACGCGTAGTTCTGTGAATACAGGTCGGCTATTTCGAAGGTGTAGTAACGATCTTTCTCGACCTTGGGAACACACAGAACGATGGGCTCGGCACGCAGATCCATTTGCACCAATGAGTAAGGTGTATCGCTGTTCGGTGTGACGATGCTGGTGTCCTTATAAGTGAAGACCCGAGCCTCGTTGAGGATCGTGTTAAACGGCCCTTTGTACTGCGAGTTCGTCGTGTCGACATTGAACTGGTACAGGGCCTTGTATGCAGCAATCATCGGGAAAGCGTAAACATATGCTTCCTGATAGGTATCTTTATTGGATACGGCCTCCCGTACCGGACCGTTTTCCTTGTTGCAGGAAACGGCGGCCAGAATGGAAACTAACGCGATCGTAAACACCGCCGATTTGATTTTCATAGATTCCTTCTGTGGAAACTGTTCCTGAAACTGCAATAGTCTATGAAGCACGGTGCGACCCTTGGAACTGGCAAAACTAGCAGTCCAAATAGAAGTCGTATGGTTTGATGAACGGCAAACAGACCATAGCGCTCATTGAGAAGACAGAAGTTTTGATCGAGCCGGCGTTCCTCGCGGGTTAGGACGGCGGCGCCACTAGCTGTACCTGTTAAAGACTCTCGCGCAGTTCACGGGCAAATTCTCGCAGGGCGGTTTCGTTTCGGCGGTACCACATCCACTGTCCCAGCTTCTTTGCCTCTACCAAGCCCGCTTTGGTCAGAATCGACATATGATGGGAGATCGTCGGTTGCGAAAGGTGAACTCGCGGCTCGAGATCGGAAGCGCATAGGCCCACGTCCTTGCCGATGGAACAGGCTCCGCGCTCCTTGAGAGCTTGCAGAATTCGGCGGCGAGTGGGGTCGGCGACTGCGTGCAGCATGCGATTCAGGGTTTGCTCCGGATCAGTCATGGCAACGATAGTAATAGAATCGGAATCGATGGTTGTCAATGTTCGGGAAAGTGATTCTGGCGGACGGGCGGGGACGCCTGTCTTCCATCGATTGAAGGGCTAAATGCTTTTTGAAGGAAACGAGCGGCGAGAACGGGAACGGCAGATGAAGCAGGAGGGACGATTGCCGCCGGGGCAGTCTCTCACGCTGAAGTGGCCGGTTTTGCACTATGGGGCGGTGCCACGCTTCGATTCGAAGACCTGGGATTTTCAGGTGTACGGGCGGGTCGATTCTCCTTTGCGTTTTACCTGGGACGAGTTCAACGCCCTGCCCAAAGTGCAGCGTGGCAGCGATTTCCACTGCGTCACGCGTTGGAGCCGATTCGACAATCGCTGGGAGGGCGTGGCGTTTCAAGAGTTGCTGCGGCGGGCTCATGCCAAAGCGAATGCTGCGTATGTTCTGGTCCATGCTGAACAGGGATTCACCGCGAACGTTCCGCTCGCCGATCTTGATCGCGATGAAGTTTTGCTTGCAACCCATCACGACGGCGAGCAGCTCACGCCCGACCACGGATATCCGCTGAGGCTGATCGTGCCTCATCTCTATGCTTGGAAATCGGTGAAATGGGTGCGAGGGCTGGAGTTTCTGGATCACGATACGCCGGGGTTCTGGGAGCAGAACGGCTATCACATGCGCGGCGATCCGTGGAAAGAGCAGAGGTTCAGCAGAGACTGAAGATATCGGTTGTGCGGGCTAGAACCGAGATCCCTCGCTTTGGTCGGGATGACAGTTCGTCAATTGGAAGTCGACAGTTGTCATCTCTTCAGGATTGGGTTGTAGCCGTCGCTGACCAGCTTGCCGCGCATCAGTTCGGCATCTTTGATGTCAGGGTACGGTCCAACCTGCACGTGGATGAGCTTGTCGGTCGGCGCATTGGTTGAGAATGCGGGATATTGTTTCTTTTTGAGCGCATCGACCAGGGCTTCCGCGTCTTCGGCCTTGCTGACCGCGGCTACTTGCACGAAGTAACTGTTCGCGGGCGGTGCCGTGGGATCGGCGATGGCTGCTGTGGCCGGAGGCGCTGTGCTTTCGGAAGCAGAGGTTGAGACCTCCTTGGGGACGGGCTGGGTATTTACGTCCTTGCTCTCAACCGTTTTGTAGAAGGTCATGTCGGCGGGCGGATTGGCGCTCGTGGTCTTGACCGCGGAAGGCCGTGCGCCGGTAGTGCTGACGGTCGTCGCGGCGGGGAGGTCGGGAGATGCGATTCTTACGGAGCTTCTCCCCAGGGAAAATCCCATGCCGAAAAAAACTGCGCACAGTGCGACGAGTCCAAAAAACAGGGCAAGCATCTTGCCCGTGCCCAGCGTGATTTCCGTGTCCTGAGTAGCCGTTGCCATTTCAACCTCGTTGTGGTTATTGCCGACGGATCAGCTCTTCGCAGTTTCGGACGAAGCGCCTCCGCCGGGTCTTGCCAATAGCTTTTGCATGCCGGAAAAGAAATCCACGGGAACCGGGAAAACTACGGTGGTGTTCTTCTCCACGCCGATTTCAGTCAAGGTTTGGAGATAGCGCAACTGTACGCTGACCGGTTCGGTTGCGAGCAGATGCGCCGCATCCACCAGGCGCTGCGCGGCGGAGAACTCGCCTTCGGCGTGAATGATCTTGGAACGCTTTTCGCGCTCGGCCTCGGCCTGCTTGGCCATGGCGCGCAACATGGACTCGGGCATGTCCACCTGCTTGACTTCGACGTTGGCTACTTTCACTCCCCAGGGAGCGGTGTGGGTATCGAGAATGCTTTGCAGGCGCAGGTTGATCTTGTCGCGATGGGCGAGGAGTTCGTCCAGTTCCTGCTCGCCGAGAACGGAACGCAGCGTGGTTTGCGCGAACTGCGAGGTCTGATACACGTAGTTGGAAACTTCGACCACAGCTTTTCTCGGCTCGATCACGCGCAGGAAGATGACGGCGTTGACCTTCAAGGTCACGTTGTCGCGCGTGATAATGTCCTGCGCCGGCACTTCGAGAGCCTCCTGCCGCAAGGAGATGCGAACCATGCGATCGAGCGGGGCAAAGACGAAAATGAGCCCGGGACCTTTGGCTTCCGGAAGCAGACGCCCCAGGCGAAAAATCACGCCGCGCTCGTACTCCGCCAGTATCTTGATTGAACTTAGCAGGTATAAGGCGAAAATGATGATTACTATGGTCGTAAAACCAAAGCCAAGTTCCATCTGGGCCTCCGCGCCTGATTGTCAGGAATGCCTCTGAGGCGGATTGTATCGCAATTGGGAAGGTGGGACTGCGATTTCAAAGGGGCGCAGGGTTGTCTGGCGAGGTGCGCGGGGTCTCTGATTCATGATGAGGGAACCCAAAGGCGTAAACCACAAAGGACACGAAGGTCCACAAAGGAAGAGCAACGACGCGGATGACCGCGGTCCGTGAGCATCGCTGACGGGCGGGGACACCAAGACAAGTGAGGGCACTCCTGCGATTGTCTTGGCGCGTTGATCAGGCCTCGGTTGCACGCTGGCCCGGCGCAGGATCGATCATCGAAATCAAGGTGCCGGTTTGCTCGGCCGTGTGCAATCCGCACTCGGTTTTGTTGAACCCGGACCAGCGGCCGGCTCGTGCATCTTCTCCAGGCTGCACGCTCCTCGTGCAATGCGTGCAGCCAATGCTGGGATAACCACGATCGTGCAGAGGATTGTAGGGAAGGTCGTGGTCACGAATGTACTTCCAGACTTTTTCGGCGGTCCAATCGGCAAGCGGATTGATCTTGACCAAATGAAACTTTGCATCCCACTCTACCTTGAGTGCGCGCGCTCGGGCCGGGGTCTGGTCGCGACGGATGCTGGTTACCCACGCGCGTAGTTGCGACAGCTTATTTCGTAGCGGCTCGACTTTTCGAAGATTGCAGCAGGCGTCCGGGTCGCGCCCCCACAGCGCCGGTCCATGCAGGCGTTCCTGTTCATCCGGCGTCACGGCGGACTTGAGCCTCTCCACTCTGATCCTGTAGCGTTTCTCAATTCGCTGCATGAGATCGTAGGTCTCGGGAAACAGGAAGTCCGTATCGAGCGTAAACACACGAAACTCCGGTTGCACCCTGGCGGCGATATCAATGAGCGCTATACCCTCAGGTCCGAAGCCGGAAGCAATTTCGACGTAGCCTCCGAACGTTACGAAAGCCCACCGCAATAAATCTTCGGGGCTCCACTGCTCGACTAACTGATGAATTCTGTCTACGTTCTCTTTCATACTCCCTGCTCCTCATCTCCGAGTCCGGCGCTTGAACTGCGTGAAAGTTCTGATGCTGCATGCATCGCAAGGGAAGGTTCGCTCGAATTCCAACAGTTCCAAGCCGCAAGTTCTTCGGGCGAAAACCGATCTTCGGCATGGCGAACGACCTTTCCGATTACAAGCAGCGTCGGCGCGGGCAGGCGGGGAGCGTCGCCCAGGTTTTCTACCTTGGTTGAAAAGACTTGTTCGTCTGATGTGGTTGCGCGCGAAATGATCGCGCACGGTGTCCCATCTGGCAGCCCCGCACCTCGGAGCTTGCGAGCAATCTCGGAATAATTGTGGCCGGGCATATAGATCACGATGGTGGCCTCCAGAGAAGCGAGAGCATGCCAGTTGGTCGGATCGTCTGCAGTAGCGAAATGCCCCGCGAGGAAAACTAAAGCGTGGGAAGACTGGCGATGGGTTAGGGGAATCTGTGCAGTCGACGCAGCCCCCAGCGCAGCCGTAATGCCCGGAACAATTTCAAACTCGATGTTAGCTTTATGCAAGGCTGCAATTTCTTCGCCGATGCGTCCAAAGATGAGAGGATCGCCGCCCTTGAGCCGAACCACCTGCAAACCGGATGCAGCCAGAGTGACCATGAGAAAGTTGATCTCTTCCTGGCTGATGTTCTTTGTCCCGCAGCGCTTGCCAACGTTGCGGATTTGCGCGTGTGCCGGGGCGAAATCGAGAATCTTTGGGCCGACGAGATCGTCATGCAAAACGACATCCGCCTGCTTCAGCACCCGAACCGCTTTGAGAGTGAGTAGTTCGGGATCGCCCGGTCCAGCGCCGACCAGATAAACCTTGCCTGTCATACAGCGGCGCCCCTTTTGTTGGCGTTTGAGTCGGCCACGAGCGCGGCCTCGAATGCTTCGACGCTCGCCAGCGATTGCAATAAAAATCGCTTGCGTTCCGGGTCGAGATCGCTGGCGAGAACTTTTCGTCGAGTCTCACCCAGTTCCGCAACCCAGTGCGCATATCCCGGTCCGAACTGACGCTCCAGTTGTTGCCGGATTCTCTGAGCGAGCGAAGGACTTTGCCCTGAAGTTGAAATGGCAATCTGCAGATCGCCGCGCTGGACCACCGCTGGATAATAGAAGTCGCACTGCTCGGGGACATCTACCACATTGCACAGAATGCCGCGGGCTCGTGCCTCGCCAAATACGAACTCATTCAGATCACGGGACGACGTTGCCACGACAACCAGGAAGACGTTATCCAAATCCGAAAGCACAAAACCACGCTCTTCAAGTACCATTTCGCCGCTCCGGGCCCACTCGCGCACGGCTGCGCTCGTGTTGTGCGCCACCACGTGGATCCTGGCTCCGGTCGATAAGAGTCCGCGAATCTTGGGTTCGCCGACTTGCCCGGCGCCGACGACCAAGACCTTACGCCCATCCAGTTTCACGAACATTGGAAATAGACTCTTCATACAATTCACCTCTTCGCCATGACTAGCCTTCGATTCCATGTGGCACGCGTCCCGGTGACAGGTCTCGAGGCACGGGTTCAACCACATCTCCAGCCAGAAATGCGCGTAACTCCGAATCGTCGTGGCGCGCGAAAAACTGACGCAGGTTCTCACCGCTGGAGTGTTCGATCAAATAGCGACGCAGGAGACGCTCAATTGCGTCCGGCACTTCGTTGGCAAGGCAGCGATACCCGATTGGCCTTGCGATCGACTGATGCAAGCCAACCGTTCCGCCCAGACAGAAGTAATACGCGTCCAGCATGCGGTCGCCGACTTTCAACTTCTTGCCTTCGATCCCAATGTCAGCAATCCAGTGCTGGCCACAACTGTTGGGGCATCCGGTAACGTGCAGCTTCAGGTGCTGCTCGAAGCCGGGGAGACGCTCTTCCAGTTCCTCGACCAGCCATCGGGTAAAGCTTTTCGTCTCAGTGATTGCGAGTTTGCAGAACTCGGTGCCGCTGCAGGCAACGGCACCACGCCAGAATGGCGAGCCGCCCACTCGTAATCCGATCTCATCCAGTTCTTTGGCCAGCGATTCGGCCTGCAACCGGGGCACATTCACGACCAGGAGATTCTGCATGTTCGTGGTTCGCAATTCGCCTTTTGCAAAACGATCAGCGAGATCGGCAGCGTGGCGCATTTGCTCGGCTGTGATTCTCCCGCGCAAAACCGCTGCTCCCACGTAGCAATAGCCAAGTCGCCTTTGGGCGTGGATTCCAATGTGGTCGCGGTAAACGTCAGACGGCGCGTCTTCGGACTCTGCGGGATCGAGACGGAATCCGATTCGTTGCTCCAGTTCTCTCTGAAAGTCGTCAGCGGTCCATCCATGCCGCAGGAAGAGGAACTTGAGCCGTGCCCGCTCGCGATGCTCCCGCAATTGGTTCGACTCGCGAAAGAATTCCGCAATGCCTCTGATTACTGGCTCGACCTCGTTCCAGCGCACGAACGCATTCAGACGGGTCGCAAGGTGGGGTTCGGCCGAGAGACCGCCGCCCACCCGTAACGAGAAACCGTTTTCAGGTTTTCCGTTGAGCGTGCGCGTGATCGCGGTCAACCCAACATCGTTGATCTCTGGGTAAGCACACCAGACCCGGCATCCGGTGATCGAGATTTTGAACTTGCGGGGTAGATTGTAAAAGTCTGGATTACCCGCAAGCATCTTTGTGGCAGCCAGTGCGAGCGGCGACGCATCGCAAATTTCGTCGCCATCCACTCCGGCGACCGGGCAGCCGGTGACGTTTCGTGTAACGTCCCCGCAAGCGCCCATGGTGTTCAGGCCGCACTGCCACAGAGTCTCCAGAATTTCCGGAAGCGCTTCTATGGTTACCCAGTGCAGTTGGATATTCTGCCGCACGGTCAGGTCGGCAATCCCACGAGCATGACGCTGGGTCAAATCAGCGATGGTTCGGAGTTGGGAGGAATTCAGAATGCCGTTCGGAATCCGGATGCGAAGCATAAAGCACGGCAACGCCTTGCCCTCGCCGCCTTTTCCGCCAACCACGCCGGCGCCGTCTCCCTGCGTGTAAACTCCCCACCAGCGGAAGTATGTTCCCAGCCACTCGGGTGGGATCGAAGCAAAACCCGTTCGCGCGAAGTCCCGGATTTCGTCGAGTGCCTCCCACGGGTTTTTCTGCCGCTTGAGGCGCTCGACTCGCTGTGCCTTGGTCTCGGTTTCAGTTTGTGCCATAAAAAGAAAAACCCACCGCCAGCTTTCTACTGGCGGTGGGTTGATGAGTGCTGGAACTAAGAAACTTTTAGGTCAGCAACCTCCCGGCGCCAGAAGACACGACTGCGCAACAACAAGTACAACAGCACATGCAGTCGGAGTTCTTCTGGTACTGGTCGAACATTATGTCGTCGATTCTAGGGGCTCGCCCCGCAACTGTCAAATTCGTGCTTGTTGAGATGCCGCCGGTTAATCTCCGGTTGCAAATATTTGGGTGCAAATATTATCGGGCTGCCTGGGTTGCAATACTACTTTGTTGCAAGGCGGTCATTTCCTTGCGCGCCACGTCCGCCCGCGGCCCGGGCGTTTCTTCCGAGAGGAAGGTTTGCAATTCAGCCACTGCATCCGTGGGACGGTTTTCATACTCGAACACGCGCGCCGCAACGTAATGAGCCACAGCGTGCGGCCCCTGTGCACCGGAATGAGCTTTGCGGCAGTTGGCCAGGGCTTGATCGTAATGGTGATTGAGCAGTTCGGTATTGGCCAGCAGAACCAGCATCTGGGAATTCGTGGGCTCGATGGCGACGGCCTTATCCAGCAAAGCCTCCGCCTGGACAAGATCACGATCCGCAATCGCCATTCGCGCCAGGTTCAGGTACGCGGGAGCGAAATGATCATTCAAACTAACTGCCTTTTGCAACGCCTCGAGGTTTCGCGTCCGATCACCCAGGCGGCCGTAGACGACTCCCAAGTTGTTATAGGCTTCGGCGTAATCCGGATAAATAGCGATCGCTTTATTCAGCCGTTCGATGGCTTTCTGCCAGTTTCCTTTGGCTACAAACTGATTGGCTTTGTCGAATTCTTTTCGTGCGCCTTCCGGAATGTTTAGATCCACTGCCGCCACCAACGGTCCGGCCGCGCCGTGGACTGCTTCTTTTGTGTGTGTAATGTTTATGTCAAGATCCTGGCGTCTGCGGGAATCGAGGTCGAACCTTCCGCTGTCTGAGTTTTCGATCCCGGCAGCGGAAACGGTTACATGGTAGCTTCTTGGCGCCACATTGACAAAGTAGACTTCGCAATCACTGTTGGTGAGATCTTCCGCGATATGAGCTCCCGAAGTGCTCACCAGCGAAACCGTGGCTCGAATGTTGCAGGTGCGTGCGTCCGCCGGAGTCACGCGAACTCGAATGCTGCCTGTCCGATCTTGCAAGCCGGGGCCAGATTGAGCGTACATACAGGGCATAACGAACGAGGTCAAGAGAACCACCACACGGCGCATCATAATCGCCTCGCGGAGGGTCAGCATCGTGCGAGCTCGGAAGAAAACGGGCCGGGCGTGCGTTCAACCCTTGCGCCATGGACGCATCACCGGCAGAATCGGTAGCGTGATATATCGTGTCACGAGAAAAATTACAAATGATCATTGGGCGCGCGGCGTCTTTGTCTCACAACACGCCGTAGGACAGGATGTGTTTCAAGCCGCTTGTTGCCTGAGTCATGATTCGAGTTTGGCAACCCGCTCAGTGCTTGGTTGTTCATATGAAGAGCAAGAAGTTGGATTGGAAGGGGGCGTGGGCTTTGCGTTTTGAATCTTTAGTCCGTGATCCGCCGTGACCTACAAATCACGATATCTAATTTGATAACATTTACAATTACAGCAAGACTATCCCTTCCTCTCCCCCTTTATTTCGCGGTTTAATCTAAAGTGACATCTTAGATATCGTGAACGAACTTGAAAAATCACGGCCCGGTTTGCAGGAGATCCTGAACAAACCCATTCGCGACCTTGGTCTAACCATCGAAGGTTCGCCACTACAGCGTCTGGTGCAGCAGTTGTATCGTGAGCTCGAACAAAAAGGGTTGATGAAGTTCCGCCCGCTTTGTTATCTCACCGATGAATGGGGTTGTCCGTCGGGAGAGCCGGTCATCGGCATTCCTTTCTATCTGGCGAACGCGGACCTGGCTCATCTCGAAAAAGAGATGAATGACCTGGAGGATGCCCGCGAGGTTATGATGTATCTCCGGCATGAGGCCGGGCACGCGTTCAACTACGCTTACAAACTGCACCGGACCCCGGAGTGGAAACAGCTTTTTGGACCGTTTCGCCGCCCTTATCACGATAACTATCGCCCCATTCCGTTCTCACGGAACTTTGTGCGTCACCTGGCGGGTTGGTATGCGCAAAAACATCCTGACGAGGATTTCGCAGAAACTTTTGCGGTGTGGCTGACTCCACGCTCCGCCTGGCGCAAGCGCTACCGCGGCTGGGGTGCGATGGCGAAGCTGCAGTACATGAATCGGATCGCGAGAGAACTGGCTAACGTGGATCCGGTTCGCCGCCGAGGGCGTACGGACATCACCGTCGACGAAATGGAGGCCACGGTTGCGGAGTTCTACCAGCGGACTAACGATGACATCCCGCTTGCGGACCTCGCGCTGGATACTGATTTGCGCGACATTTTTGACGCTTCCAAACGACGTAAAACTGCCAGACCCGCGCACGAATTTCTGCATGCGCAAAGGAAAGCGGTGGTAGACAAGGTTGCTTACTGGACCGGGGCACAGCGTCCGCTGATCAAGAAATTGATCGAGGTGATTGAGAAGAGAATCGATGAACTCGGTTTGTTCGCCGACACGGCGCGGGAGTCGGAACACCTGATCCAGATCACTGTCTATGTGACCGCGCTGGCAATGAACTATATGGCGCGAGGAAAGTTCGTGCATCCATGAGTCGTGCTGATCATGGAGTTGTGCAGAACAAGATTTTTGTGAAACATGATTTTTTGGAACAAGGACAAGAATGAAGAACTATGATTCTTTCAGAAGCTGGAGGCTGCAATGACCAGCGCGAAGCTCAAGGTCGCCGTGCTTTACGACGTCTGGGAAGATGAGACGGCGGCTGCCGAGGTAGTGGCGGAGGAAAAGACTTCCGCTCGCAAGCCGAAGCCAAAACCAAAGCGCAAGACGCGAACCGAAAAAGAGGATCGGGAAGAGATTTTCGAAGCCCTTGAGAAGCTTGGTCATCAACCGTTCTATCAAATACTGGACGGTCGTCCGCAATGTTTAACCGCGTTGGCAAAGTGCGACGCGGATCTGATATTTAATTTAACCGAATCTTTTGCCGGCGACGACACCAAGGAAATGAACGTCGCTGCCTATCTGGACCTGCTGGATATGCCCTACACCGGCGGCGGCCCGCATGCGCACTTCCTGGCTCAGGATAAGGGCACGGCAAAAAAGATGTTCGAGTTCCACGGCATCAAAACACCATTCTTTGCGACCTCCTATCGCGGCCGGATCGAGCACGCCCACGACATTTCCTTCCCGCTGATCGTGAAGCCGGTTTCGGAGGATGGTTCCATCGGAATCAGTGCTGATGCGGTCGTTGACAGCGTGAAGGAACTCATGGAGCGGGTGGAATACATTCAGAACGAGTTTGACTCGCCGGCTTTGATCGAGGAGTACATCGAGGGCCGCGAGATTTACGCCGCCATCCTCGGCAGCTATGAGCATGCCCAAACCCTGCCGCTGGTCGAACTTGATCTTTCACGGCTGCCGAAAGGAACTCCGAAGATTGCCAGTTACGACGTCAAGTTCGAAAAGGACACGCAGGCCCATAAGTTGACCAAATCGCACCTGGCCACCGATCTCGACGAGGCGACGGTTACGCGCCTGCAGGAGACCGCCCTGGCCGCCTATCACGCGGTCAAGTTGCGCGACTATGGCCGTATTGACATGCGCCTCACGCCGAAAGGCGAGGTGTATGTCATCGAGGCCAACCCGAATCCGTGGCTTTCGAGCAAACAGGAATTTGCCATGGCAGCCAAGGCTTCAGGCCGATCTTACGCTCAACTGATCGGTGAAATTGTGGACATGGCGATGCAGAGATATGCACCCCGAAGTGGATCTGAGACCATCGCCTGAGAAATCGCTAGGCTACTTTTTTTCGCTTTTGTCTCTTCACCATCTGCACAACCGGCAGGGGAAGCTGTAGCGTTCGCTCGTGTGTTTCCCGTTTCGAGAACGCCCGGATGGCAATTCCGTCCCCATTTGGGAATGGATCCGACATTGCCTCAAATTCCTGTCCATAGATGCGGATCCGCTTGAATTGTGCGTAGCCCATTCTCTGGAGCTGATCGCAGACTTCATGAAGTTCGACTGAATGCTGGCTGGGGGACAAAGTATTAATATTCACAATGAATAGATTGTATCGGATAAATGGATAGCCGTCTTGCACGGGGATCACAGTTCATTGTGACGTTTTAATGGTAGTGTTTTCAGGCGTTTAACGGATCACGAGGATCGACCCTAAGCCGATTTCGCGAGACCGGCTCCGATGCCGGCGAGGGCACGCTTTTTCATCAGTTCGGCAATCCGATGTCTGACATACCCATCCTCGGTGATATGGGCAGCGGCCGTGTCGTCCAGCTTCGATAAGACCAGCCTGTCCATTGGTTCACGCTTCAAGAAATCAGGATCCGTGCGATAGCAGAACTGGCAGTCGCGGCCAGTGGGCGTGTCCTTCCCCTTGCCCTCTACCTTGCGATGAAAGAGATCCATGTGGCCTTTTTTCCCTCGCCCGAGACGTACGGCTCTGATGAATGCGGCACACATGTATACCACAAACGATAGGTAAGAACGCAAGAGGCAATTTTCGAGCGCCTGACCGACTCAGAAAATATGGCGGAACCCCCAGAAGAGGAATCCCGAAAGCAGCATCGCCACGGGCAGAGTAAGCACCCACGCCATCAGTAGATTTCGTACAGTCCCCCACTGCAGGCCGGAATGGTTTGCGTACATCGTGCCCGCGACGCCCGAAGATAAGACATGCGTCGTGCTCACTGGCATGCCGAACCAATCCGCAGCTCCGATCGTGAACATGGCAGTAATTTCGGCAGCGGCGCCCTGAGCATAGGTCAAATGGTCCTTGCCAATCTTTTCTCCTACCGTGATAACAATTCGCTTCCAGCCCACCATCGTGCCCAAACCCAGCGCCATTGCAACCGCGACCTTGACCCATCCCGGAATGAACCGAGTGGCCATGTCCAGATGCTTCTTGTAGTTCACCAGAACGGCATCATCCGCGGCGGAGATCGGCGGTTGACCACTTTTCTTCATTATCCGGAGAGCTTCGCTCACCACATACATGTCGTTCCGGAAGTTGCGAACGCGGTCGGCGGGTACGTTGCGGAGTTCTTTAAACAGCGCCATCTCGTTGCCGATGTCAGTGACCAGTTCCCGCAGCGCCAGCATAGTGTTGGGGGTGAAGGTTTTTGTGCGGATGAAATCGGTCACTTCGTCGCGAGGGTCAGCAATCACCGCGTCCGACGACACGTAATGGTTGAGCGTCCCTGCGGTTTGTTGAGATACGGCAATGAAATCCTCCGATTGCTTCGCGGTTACAGCGTGGTTTAATGCGTACGCTGTGGGAACCGTGCCAATCAAGATCAACATGATCAGGCCCATACCCTTCTGTCCGTCGTTCGATCCGTGGGCAAAGCTCACGCCCGTACAGGTGAGAACCAGCAGAGCGCGAATCCAGAACGGGGGCGGTTCCGTGCCTTCTGGAGCTTCGTACAACTTTTTGTTCTTCAGCAGAGACTTGGAGAGCAGCAACAGCAACGCGGCCATGGTGAAACCAACCAGTGGTGAAAGCAGCAGCGACTTTCCGATATTGCTGGCTTGGCTCCAATCCACGCCGCTGGTCCCAGTCTTTGGCGAGAGCAACTGATTGGCGATGCCCACTCCGATGATCGAACCGATTAAGGTATGAGAACTGGACGCGGGCAAACCGAAATACCATGTTCCGAGGTTCCAGATAATCGCGGCTACCAGGAGTGCAAACACCATGGCAAAGCCGCCCTTGCTGCCCACTTGCAGAATCAATTCCACTGGAAGCAGCGAGACAATAGCAAACGCGACTGCACCGCTCGAGGTGAGCACACCCAGAAAGTTCCAAAATCCAGACCACACGACCGCAATGTGAGGTTCCAGGGAATGGGTGTAGATCACGGTGGCCACGGCATTCGCAGTGTCATGGAATCCATTGACGAACTCGAAGCCAAGAGCCACCAATAAGGCCAGCACCAGCAGAAGGTAGGGCAAGATGGATGTGCTGTGAAAGCCCGAAAGATCGGAGACCAGGTTGACGGCCGCATACGAAATGCCGGTCAACAGCACTCCTCCAAAGATGGCCATTCCCAGTTTTCCGGGGGACTTTTGCAGCTTTGAATCCAGGACTGATGTCGCGGCGGTGGACATGGGGCTCCTTGGGCGATGAAGATAACCCGAAGGTCGCAACTATACGCAAGCATTGTTACGGGAGTGTGAAAACTGTTCTCGAAACATCCGCAATATCAGGCCTTAGGGAGACCGCACAATGTGCGCTGTTGAACGGTGGATTCCCACAAGCGAACAAGCGCACGCGTGCAACGTGCGGTTACTCCATGTTTCTCAAACACTTATCGCTGTGCTCGTGGCAGTAGAATTGCCACACGAACTCAACGACTGTGGTTCGGGGAGACATAACCAATGCAAACGCTGCTCCAGGATATTCGCTACGGGCTTCGCATCTTGTGGAAATCACCGGGGTTCACCATCGTCGCGGTGCTGACACTTGCATTGGGTATAGGCGCCAACACAGCGATCTTCAGCATCGTGAATAGCGTTTTGTTGCGTCCGCTTCCATTCCCCCAGCCGGACCAACTGGTTTCTCTGAACGAAAAAGATATGCGGAGCGATGTCAAAGCAGGGGCTGTGGTGAACACTTCCTACCCTGATTTCTTTGACTGGCGATCTCAGAACCATGTTTTTGGGAATATGGCGGCATTTCGGTATACCAGCTATACGTTGACCGGGGCCGGGACGCCGCTCCACACTGACGCAGAGATTGTCACGGCGGAGTTCTTCACCGTCTTGGGAGTTCCTCCCAGCGTGGGCCGCGGATTCCGTCGAGAGGAAGAGAACGGGCGATTCGCCGTACTGAGCCACGAGCTCTGGCGATCCAAGTACAGTTCCGATCCGGATATCGTCGGGAAAAGCATCACGCTGCAAGGTAAACCCTACACCGTGGTCGGAATTGCCGCCGAAGGCTTCCGGTTTCCCATCGACTCACGGGCTCCGCAGCTGTGGACCACTCTCGGGGAGGATGCAGAGGCGCCAGCGGGAGACAAGCCAGCGACAACCTTGAGAGGGCAGCACATGCTGGACGTGATTGCACGGCTGAAGCCGGGAGTCAGTGTCGATCAGGCTCGAGCGGAGATGAACGTGATTGCCGAAGCCCTGGCCCGGCAATATCCGAACGACAACGGCAAGCGCTTTGCGACGGCGGTGTTGCCGGAAAAGGAACGCCTCGTCGGCGACACCCGTCCGGCATTGTTGATGCTTCTGGCCGCCGTTGGATGTGTGCTTCTAATAGCGTGCGCCAACATCGCGAATCTTATGCTGGCGCGAGCGACCAAGCGCGGCAAAGAAATCGCAATTCGTGCCGCACTGGGAGCGGCGCGAGGCCGCGTGATTCGGCAACTGCTTACCGAGAGTGTACTTCTCGCGGTCGCAGGTGGCGCCCTAGGGCTCATTTTCTCAGCGTTGGGAATGCGCGCCTTGCTGCGGCTAAGCCCTGAAGACGTTCCGCGTCTGGCTCAGTCGGGACTGGATTGGCACGTGCTCGTTTTCACATTGCTGGTTGCGGTCGCCACCGGGCTCGTTTTCGGCTTGGCGCCGGCGATGCACGCCTCACGGACAAACCTGTCGGGCTCTCTCCAGGAACGCAGTCAGGATTCCGTGGGAGGTCAGCATCGCTTACGTGCGGCGTTGGTTGTCGTGGAAACCGCGATGGGCCTGATACTGCTCGTAGGGGCAGGCCTTCTCATCCGCAGCTTCTATGGGTTGTTGCATGCCAACCCAGGATTCGACGCGCACAATGTCCTGACCTTGAGAGTCAACTTGCCCGACTCGAGATACTCCGAGGAAAAGCAGATAGCTTTTTACCATGATTTGTTGGAGAGCCTCCAAGCGTTGCCCGGAGTCGTTTCTGCGGGCGGCATTGTTCCTTTGCCATTAACTCGCAGTGATATTAATACCACCTTCGGGATTGAGGGGCGCCCGGTCCCGGAGGCCGAAGAACCCTCGGCGGGACTGCGTGTGATCAGTCCAAGCTATTTCCAAACCATGAAGATCCCGCTCATCCGAGGTCGCGCTTTTGATGCCCGCGACAGCGAAAAAGCTCCGCCAGTCGTCATCATCAACGAGGAACTTGCCCGCCGCTTCTTCCCCAATGAAGACCCTGTCGGGAAACGCATAAGGCCCGGCGTCTCCGTCCACGGCGATCCTCCGATGAGGGAGATCGTCGGAGTCGTTGGCGGGGTGAAGGACCGGTCGCTTCGTGGCGAGTTTAGGCCGGAGTTTTACGTGGCCTACCCCCAGGCCATGATTCTCGACCTGACCATTTGCATCCGGACAGTGGGCGATCCCACAAAACTGACCGGAGCGGTGCAGAATTCAATAGCTTCGATGAACAAAGACCTGCCAGTGGTAAGCGTTCGCGCCATGGACGACTACGTTGCGACCGCGGCCAGGAACCAGATTGCGTCGATGGACAAGGAACTCCCGGTATTCAACATTCGCACCATGGAGGACTACGTCGGAGTTGCGCTCGGGAGATCGCGTTTCGATACCTTGCTGCTGACGCTGTTTGCCTCTCTGGCGCTGGTCCTGACGATGGTCGGCATTTACGGCGTGATGGCCTACACGGTGGTTCAGCGGACGCGGGAGATCGGAATCCGAATAGCCCTGGGCGCGACTCGGGGAGACGTGTTACGCATGGTTCTGGGAAAGAGTTTTGTCATTACCGGGCTGGGTTTACTACTTGGGATCGTGGGAGCGACGGCGCTCACCAGGTTGCTTTCGAGTTTCTTGTACCACGTCAGACCCGTAGATCCGCTGACCTTTATCACCGTCTCCGTGATGCTGGGGGTCGTCAGTCTGCTCGCGAGTTACATTCCAGCTTGGCGCGCTGCGCGAGTCGATCCGATGGTGGCGTTGCGTTATGAATAGCTAGTCGAAAACCACCGTCTTGTTCCCATAGAGCAAAACCCGATTGTCGATGTGCCAACGCACGGCGCGTGAAAGCACCACCTTTTCGAGATCGCGGCCTTTCTGCAACAGGTCATCGAGAGAATCGCGATGCGAAATGCGAACCACGTCTTGCTCAATGATTGGGCCGTCGTCGAGAACTTCGGTGACGTAATGGCTGGTCGCGCCAATCAGCTTCACACCCCGAGTAAAAGCCTGGTGATAGGGTTTGGCGCCAATGAAGGCCGGCAAGAACGAATGATGGATGTTGATGATGCGCTGCGGATACCGGTTCACAAATTCATTGGAGAGAATCTGCATGTAGCGGGCCAGCACCATGAAGTCAGGATTGTGTTGCTGGATCAGGCCCAGGATTTTCTCTTCTGCTGGGCGCTTATTATCGTTCGGAACTGGAACTGTGATGTACGGGACTCCGTAGAAATCCGCGATCGGTTGATTGTCCGGGTGGTTCGAAATAATCAGTGGAATTTCGCACGCCAATTCGCCGCTCTTGTGTCGATAGAGCAAGTCCACCAGGCAATGGTCGTACTTCGAAACCAGAATAATCATCTTCGGCCGGTAGTTCGACCGGGCCAGACGCCACTGCATCTTGAATTCTTCAGCGATGGGCGTGAAATGCCTGAAGAAGTCAGCCAGATCGATGTCAAAGTCTGCCGGATCAAATTCCACGCGCATGAGAAAGAGGTTCGAACCTTCGTCCGCATGCTCGTCAGCGTGGAGTATGTTGCCGTTGTGATTGAAGACAAAATCAGAGATGGTCGCGACGATGCCCTTGCGATCGGGGCAACTGATCAAAAGTACGGCAGAGTTCTTCATTTGTAGCACCGCCGACCCGGCGGCCAAAGCGCCGGCCCAGATAAGGTTTTCTTTGTGTACCTTTGTGTCCTCTGTGGTTAAGATTTTCAAAGGCGTCGACCACAGAGGACACGAAGGTACACAAAGGAATACATCCGGCCAGGGATCTCGGACTACTTCTTCAGATCCTTCAAGATCTCTCGCGCTGCATTCGCACCCGATCCGCCGGTCAACCCCGCTCCTGGATGCGTCCCCGAGCCGCACAAATACAAATTCTGAATAGGCGTCCGATATCGAGCCCAGTCGAGCAGCGGGCGCATCGTAAAAAACTGGTCGAGCGCCAGTTCGCCGTGAAAGATGTGACCGCCCGTGAGTCCGTAAGTATCTTCCAGATCCTGCGGCGTAATGATCTGGTGCGTGAGAATCAGCTCCGGAAGTTTCGGCGCATATTGCGCCAGCGTCCTGACCACAGTGTCGCCTAGGGCAACCCGTTGGCTGTCCCAATCGCTGCCCTTCAACTTGTAAGGCGCGTATTGCATGTAGATTGACATCACGTGCTTTCCTGCCGGGGCAAGCGAGGGATCGCTGACCGAAGGAACCGCAATTTCCAGATACGGTTGCTTGGAAAAGTTCCCGTACTTCGACTCATCGAAAGCGCGCTCCAGGTAGTCGATCTCCGGTCCAATGTGAATGCGTCCGCTCAAAGCGCTGGTATCACTTGCTCCCTTCAAAGCCGTAAACTCCGGAAGTCCCGCAAGCGCGAGGTTGACCTTCGCCACCGTCCCCGACATGCGGTAGTGCTGAAGCTTCATCACGAAATCGGGCGAGAGGTGAATAGGATCGACCAGTTTCAACAACGTGCGCTTGGGATCGGCATTCGAGATAATCGCTTTCGCGCTGATCTCTTCGCCAGTCGAGAGCACCACGCTGACCGCTGCGCCATCCTTCACTCGAACTTCAATGACGTCAGCTCCGCTGCGAATTTCAGCCCCCGCATGCGTGGCCGCTGAAGCCATCGATTCGGCTATGGATCCCATTCCGCCTTGCGCGAAATACGCCGAGCCTGCCGGGTGTGCGTCCCCAGCTCCTCGAATAAGAAGCACCAGGCTGGTGCCCGCCGACCAGGGACCGAGGAACGTTCCAAAGATGCCGCGAGCCGCGATGGTGGCGCGAAGCAGTTCGGTATCGAAATATTCGGCGACGAGATCGGCGATCGCCATCGGTCCCCAGCGCAGCAACCGATACATATCCTTCTTGCCTAGATTGCGAATCGATCGGCCGGTCTGAAGAATGCCCCACAAATCGCCCCGGTTCGGATGGTCGATGTTCGGCGGCGCCAGCGAGAGCGCCTCGCCGATTACTTTCCCTACTCTTGCCAGCGATACCTGGAATTCGGGATACTTACCTGCATCTTTCTGGGAGAACTTGCCGATCTCTTGGGTGGATTGTTTCGCATCGTTGTAAAGAATCAGAGCGCGCCCGTCCGGCGACAGCGAAACCACTCCAACCTCCGGCGTAATGAGCCTGAGCCCGTGCTTCTCCAGTTGCATGTCACGGACGATGTCCTGCCGAAGCGGCCCAGCCGCGTGCGCGAGAATCGAACAGCGGAAGCCCGGATAAAATTCTTCCGTGATCGCAGCCCCACCGGGTTGCGCCCGACGCTCCAACACCAGAGGTTTGTATCCCGCTTTGGCGAGGTAAAACGCAGTAACCAGGCCGTTGTGACCTCCACCGATGATGACAACATCGCGGGCGCCCGGCATCGGTTAGGCTGCTCCCTTGAAATCTTTGAGAATTTCCAGCGCCGCCAGCCGCCCTGGCCCACCCATAATTCCACCCCCGGGGTGCGTCGCCGATCCGCACATGTAGAGATTCTTGATCGGGGTCCGGAACTGCGCGTACCCCGGCACCGGCCGCAGAAAGAAAAGCTGTTCGAGCGAAAGCTCGCCCTGAAAAATGTTGCCTTCCGTCAGACCCCATTCGCGTTCCAGATCAAGCGGCGTGATCACCTGCTTGTGCAAAATGATGTCCTTGATGTTGGGCGCGTACTCGGCAATGGTGTTGATGACGTTGTTGCCGAAAGCCTCTTTTTGATCGTCCCAGTTGAGACCGGGCCGCAACTTGTAGGGCGCATACTGCACGAAGCAGGAGAGAATGTGTTTGCCCGGCGGGGCGACCGACGGATCGGTCAGCGTGGGAATGACCATGTCAATGTACGGACGTCGGGAAAAGTTGCCGTACTTGGCGTCGTCGTAAGCCCGCTCCATGTATTCGACGCTGGGTGAAATCGAAATCGCGCCGCGTAAATGAGCGCCCGGCCCGGGAATGGCCTTGAAATTTGGCAGGGCATCGAGCGCGAGATTTACTTTGCCGGAAGATCCTCGGAATTTGTAACGATTAATCTCTTCGAGAAAGTCATCTGGCAAATTGCCTTTCTCGATCATCTTCACGAACGTAAGTC
>DATHPO010000174.1:0-8463 GCA_035483835.1 Terriglobales bacterium | reverse complement strand
GGCGTATTCCAACATATACCCCAGGCGTCCGTGGCCCGGCCACGTTCGATGACGATAGATTTCGATTCCTTCTAACGTCTCTCGGCTCGCCTCGCTTTGTGGGCTCTTGGGAGAGATGACCGATACTCGATAGCCGGCTTGCTGCAGGGCGCGTGCTTCTTGCCAGACCCGCCGATCGAAAGGAACTGGCTGGTTCTCGACGATGATGCAAATATGTGGGCTGGCGCTCTTGGTCATTTCGTAGCGCTCGGACTCGATTTGGTGCAAACCGCCATCGGCAGCGCCTCTCCTGCGGTAGAAACCTCGTTGCCGTTGCCACCCCGTCCAAAAATAAACAAGAACGAAACCGAGGGAAAAAGATCCCGCCATTTCGTGTATGTCATCGAGTAACCTCACGCCTGACCGCAGCACATGATTCGCGGCATCAGTTGTTGTGAGAGCCTAGGGCCCTGAGCAGTTTGAAAATATGTGTGGCTTGGCTTCCTCCGGAAGATTTGCTGAGGAGGGGGGAAACCGCAGACTTATGGGTTGATCGCGATTAGAGGTATTGAGCTGCGGAAGGAGGTGCTCGCCCTGCGTGGGAATTTAGCAGGCAGCCGAAAAACAGCTCTGCGCTTGCAGCTAGAATCGCTTCTGCACGCCGTTGAAATTGTGGCAAGACCCTTGGGTTCCAGCAGGCTCCGGCGCGTGACTGCAGCGGAACGTCGAAAGCACCCATCGCCTGGTCGGCGGCCGAAGACCAAGTGGTTGCGAGATTTGTGAATGCTTCGGGAAAAGCAGTTGGTTCAACTCGCGAAAAACCGCCGCGGCCGTCATTGAGAAGTATCGCCACGGGTTCTCTGGACCAGGCGCTGACCAGGACCAGATCAACTGCACGATCTTTATTCACATCGCGGGCTTCAAGCCGGAGGCCACCCGGGGCTCCGACGAACCGGATAGACTGGCGTCCGACCGCGGAAAGTTGCAGCTGAATCCAATAATCCGTTGTGCCGGAGTTATTGGGCCAGGCTTCAATGCTGGCAAGATCAAAACGAAAGTCTCCATCGAAGTCGGCGACTGCAAAAGGCAGACCCTGTCCAATCGCAAAAGCAGGCGCATTCTGAACAACTGCCGTCGCGCTGGCGTTCCCCTCGACGAGACCAAAAAACGACAATAAAATTAGAAGCCGGAGAAGGAGACGGCGTCTCTTGGCAAGGCCACGCGGAACGGCTAGAAGGTTTAATTGGGAATCGAGGCTATCCACTATCTTCGTCGAACATCCTCGATCGGACAATACCATCCGTCAATCTTCATTGGGAAGGAGAACTTGTGATAGATGTTTCATTATGAACACCTTGCAGCTTGTAGCGTAACCCCCAAACCCGACCGGGGGAACGTGTACCAAAGTGTGCCTAGGTTTGCCCGCATTGACTCGCCTCGCCGCCCAACCTAAGATTCCATGCGCAAGCGCTGCTTGTACGGGAGGATTCATAAATGGTAGGTCATCGCGCAATTAAAAATGGATTCACGGGGAACTCAATTCAAGCCGCGATCTGCTTCGGCTGCTTCGCGTTGGTGTTACTTGTGTCCGGATGCGGCCAGCAAGCACCGAAGGATACGCGCGCCGCGGATGAAAGCGCGCTTCGCGATCTCGACGCGCAATGGTCCAAAACGGCTGCCGCCAGAGACGTGGACGCGACGGTTTCGTACTACAGCGATGACGCCTCCCTGCTCGCCCCCAACGCGCCGGCCGTCAGTGGCAAGCAAGGAATTCACGCATCGTGGGCCGGGCTTCTGGGCCCGGACACGTCGCTGAGCTGGCAAGCCAGCAAAGTAGACGTCGCGCGCTCGGGCGATCTGGCCTACGTGATGGGTGTCTATCAACTGACCACGAAAGACGCTCATGCGAACTTCACAACCGATCGCGGCAAGTACGTGGAGGTCTGGAAAAAGCAGGCAGACGGCAGTTGGAAAACGGTAGCCGACATCTTTAATACCGACCTTCCGGCCCAAGCCCCAACGCCGACCCCAACGTCCGAGAAAAAGAAAAGCCACCATCATCGCTCGGGGAAGAGAACTCGCAGAAGTTCGCGCTCCACCGGCACACAGTAAATCTCAACGCGTTCTAATTACGAGCGCCCGTGCATCCCACGCATCGATGACGCTCACCGAAGCCAAATTTCTACCGATAAATTCCCGCCGTGGCCGGTGCTGATTTGGGCAGGACTACTGCCGAAGTGGAAGGGAAGCTATCAGCTTGTTTTAGCTGACAGCCACGCCGCCGCAGTCAAACACACTGTAATCAGGACTGAGAAAACGATCGGGGTGGTGAAGGCATATCTCCAGCTCAAAACTGTGACTGCTACAAAGCAAATGGCGAGCGCCCACGAAATGCTTCGCACACGTGCTAGAGTCTCTGACGGGAGTCCGGCCAGCAACCATGCCAATACCGCCGCGAACAAAAGAAACACCGTGAAAAACAGCCCGAACGCGCTGAAGAAGTCCCAATAAGTCCGGGTAAACCCTTGCGCGTCAAAGTGGACGGAGCGCATTAACCCAAGAACCGCGTCCGCTCCCCATTCCGGATTATTCTGGCGAAACCCAAACGTGTGTCCGGCGGCAAATAGCAGCAGAAGAACAGAAGAGATTCGATAGAGGATTGGCGCTTTCATGTACTCCCACCCCAACCTCGCTGCGGCAGTCTACCACCGGTTTCAGTCCGGGTAGCGTGGTAATATGTCGCGCATCAAAGCAAAGCCACCCCGAGCGGCACGCCAGCAGGAGGCCATCAATGGCGAGATCGGAATCCGCGCAGGTGCCCGTGAGCGCCTACGTCCCAAGTTCTGTCTCGGCCGTCCCCGCCGCCACGGTTACTTCGCGGCACTCTGCCCTCGTCCGCGTCACTCACTGGATTACCGCTGTGTGCTTTATTGCCTTGCTCGTTAGCGGAATGGAAATTGTGATCTCTCACCCGCGCTTCTACTGGGGCGAAACCGGCAATGTATTGACTACTCCGTTGTTTCAAATTCCAATCCCTTCTTCGAGGCACTTAGTGCAGACCGGCTACGGGTACGTGCTGCCGGACCAGAACGGCTGGAGCCGCTATCTCCACTTTCAGGCTGCTTGGCTTGCGGTATTGACCGGCTTACTGTACGCGGTCTTCGGCTTCGTTACAGGGCACTTCCGCAAGAACTTGCTACCGGATAGGGCCGATCTTTCGTGGCGCGGGTTCTCGACCTCGATCGCAAGCCATCTGCGCTTCGAACGGCCGAGCGAGGCGGAAGCTTGGTCGTATAACGTGCTCCAGCGCATCAGCTACCTGTTCGTGCTCTTCGTTCTGTTCCCATTGATAATTTGGACGGGCTTGGCGATGTCACCGGCGTTTGTGTCCGCATTTCCGGCGAGCGTCACTTTGTTAGGCGGCCAGCAATCCGCGCGCACGATTCACTTTTTCGTCTCGCTGGCTCTCGTGCTCTTCCTGCTTGTCCACGTCCTGATGGTTTGTGTTGCGGGATTCAGGAGCCGCATGCGAGCGATGATCACGGGAAGGATGATCACGGGCCAGATCACACGCCCGGCCGGTACAAGGAGGGAGCGCACATGACCGATCTCTCGCGCCGCAAACTGATCGTTACCGGACTCGCCGCCACCGCAGGCGTATCCAGCCTGGGCGTCGCCGCGCACCTCGCGCAAAAGTATGGACTGGTCCCGCCCGATCACGGCGGAATCTACGGTCTCGGCGAAACGCTGACCTACGCTTCCCAGCGGCTGCTAACGAAGCACTCATTGGCCCGCGAATTTCCGCGCAGCAAGATTTCGAAGCCTCCGCTCGCGAACGAAATCGCCCCACCAAGTGACGCGTTCAAGCACCTTCAGGCCGGAGGATTCGCGGACTGGCGGCTCTCCGTCGACGGCTTGGTCGATCGGCCCGCCTCGCTTTCGCTCGCACAACTGAAAAGCTACCCGTCTCGCAGTCAGATCACCATGGTGCAGTGTGAAGAGGGCTGGTCGTATATCGCCGAGTGGATCGGCGTGCCTCTGTCGCACGTCCTCGATGTGGTGGGTGTACAGCGGCAAGCCAGATATGTCGTCTACTTTTCGATCGAGCCCGACTGGTGGGAAAGCATGGACATGGTCGACGCGCTGCATCCGCAGACTTTTCTCACATATGGAATGAACGGCGATGAACTTCCCGTCGGCAACGGCGGCCCGCTGCGCATGCGGGTCCCACGCCAGCTCGGCTACAAGAGCGTGAAATTCTTAACCCACATGACGGTCACCGACAGTCTGAAAAAGTTCGGCAAAGGCCTCGGCTCCGCAGCCCCAGAAGCAGGCTACGCCTGGTACGCTGGCATCTGACGGCTTCGGGCAGCGGTTGACAGCGTCAAACAATCGCAATTTGAGCCGCCAGCCAACGCCCCAGTGACAACTACGGCGCAGATCAGTTACGGATTCTCCAAGAAATGTCCCGCCGCGACATCGGACCGCTGGTCGGTACAGCCAATGGACGGCTCCTAGATAAGAGCGGCACAGTGGTCGCTACGGAGGATTCCGATCGCGATGAACTCCCACCGTACTTCAACGAAGATCGGAAAGCAGCGATCGAGGGTGACATGGTCCTCGCCTTGACCCTGGACGGCCACGCCAAACTGAAGGAGGTTCACGTCCTGAAATCACTTTCGCCTCGTCTCGACGAAGTGGCGGTGAAGACGGTCCGTCGCTGGAAATTCAAGCTGACAAACGGAAGTCCGGATGTCGCTCGACAGAATTTGCGTCTAACTCTTAGCTACCGTGGTGAGTGCGACCCTCGCATCTAAGCGGTTGTCCGGTGCGGCGCGTGGTTTCCGTAAACCGTACTTCGGTTACGGCGTTGGCGAGGCGGTGGGCGTAAAAAGATTTCGGCCCCACGAATCAATGCGGTTTGAATGTCTTTCCGGTCTCGATTAGCGTCTTCAGGCGTGAAAGGATTCGCGGCCAGCCATCAGCGCAGGCGGCATATGTGGAGTCGCCCTCGGCCCATTCGTCGTGCGTCACTTTCACTTGTGTGGCTTCGGTCTCCGGTACCAGTTCCACAGTTACGCGAGACATCTTGTCATTTTGGCCCATTGCAAAGGTGTACGAGAGAAGTTTTGGCGGCTCGACCTGCAGCAGCTTACCTTGTACGTAGGCCACAGGTTTGCCATCGGGCCCTGGGCCAACCCATGCGAGGTTCCCACCGGGCTTCAAGTCCGCTTCAAAATCTGCGCCTGAAAAAATGATGCGGTTCGATTCCCGCGATACGAAGCCGTCCCACACCTTTTCGGGGCTGGCAGCGATGTAAAACGTAAAGTTCAGCGGCGATTGATGGTCCATGATCGCTCCTGACTTCTGCTGCGCAAGTTATATCCCAATGGGCAGCGAGCCCCTACAACTTTCAGAGAGGTCCAGCGTGCATCGGAACCTGGTGCCACGATGGCCTAACAATATATCTGTACAACTGTATGACGGGCGCGTAAGCTCACGCCGATACATAACTCGCCGTTCCCTCTTTTCATGCGGCCTCTTATGCGTCCTTTGGGAAAGGAAACGGGAGAAATACAGGCAGCCGCAATCGCGAATTAAGCTGAGCAAACATCATCAACCGGGCGCCCGCGTCGGAATCAAGGTTCTGACGCGGGCGCTTGTTTTTGGGGTTCTGGCTACCGGCTTCACTCAAAAACGCATGTGTGCAATTCAGAACAGATGTGGCCCAAGTAAGCTTCCATACTAGAAACGGAGATTATGACCTCTACACCGGTCCTACAGTCCAATAGTGTGCAAAACAATCAGGCCGAGAAGAATCGATTGAACTGGGCGATTGCGCCCGTGCTGGCGATGTTTCACGTCGGCGCAGTGGTCGCGCTCTTCTTTTTCAGCTGGAGGGGGCTGTTTGTCGCGATCTTTTTGTACTGGGTCACCGGGGGACTGGGACTCGGCATCTGCTATCACCGCCTGCTCACCCATCGCTCTTACGCGACACCCAAGTGGTTTGAGTACTTCCTCACGATTTGCGGCGTGACGGCTTTGGAAGGGGGCCCCCTGCTGTGGGTGGCCATCCATCGTAAGCATCACCAATTCGCCGACAAGGAAGGTGACCCGCACTCTCCGCGCGATGGCAAGTGGTGGGCGCATGCGGGGTGGGTCTTTTTTGGCAATTCTTTGCGCCAAGACGTTGCAACACTGAAACGCTACGTCCCTGATCTGGCGGAGGACAAATTTCACGTCTGGCTCACGAAGTACCATCTTGCCCCAACGGCTATCCTCGGAGTTGTGCTGTTCGCTATCGGTGGGTTCCGCTTGGTACTTTGGGGCATTTTCTTACGCACCGTCGTGGGGCTTCATGCGACGTGGATCGTCAACTCGGCCGCGCATATTTGGGGGTCGCGCCGCTTTAAAACCCGCGACACGTCAACGAACAATTGGTGGGTCGCACTGGTAAGTTTCGGAGACGGATGGCATAACAATCATCACGCCTACCCAGTTTCCGCCCGGCATGGGCTGAAGTGGTACGAAATCGACTTTAACTACTACACCATTTGGATCTTCAGGCAGCTCGGACTCGCTTCCCGTATTCATGAAGGTCGGCCACCAGCTCGTACCTCCACCAGCCAAAGTTAACTCCGACTCGCCGGATCGCGTGGCCGTCACGCCGAATGTGAGATTCTTTCGCCACAGACCGGTCTGCGCCAGAAAATCATTGGCTTCGAATAAACCAGCGTCGTCGAATCAGACTTGAAGCCGCTTCTTTGATTGTGGCTCATCGGAAGCATGAATCAGTTGCTCTGACATCTTGCAAGAAATTTTTCGAAAAAAAACCGTGAGGCGTGCCGTTTATCACGCCTCACGTGTTCGTGCTCCTGAGCGTGCCTGCCGTCGCGTCTGGGGGAATCAAACCGCGCAGAGATCAGGCACATACCCAGGGGAACGGATGCCTTTATTGCTCGACTTGGCCGAATCTGAATTTCCGCAAAAGCTGTTTGTTAACATTCGCGGGCAAATTGGATTTCGGGTGTGTACGTGCGACGTCTGCAACCGACTGTCTATTCTTTCGTTTACAGGGGTTGCCAGAAAGGCGTGGATGTCGCCCGCATGCGGCCCGCTGAGCACCGTTGCCATGCCCGAGATTTGTCCGCGCTCGTTGATCTTGTTAGCCATGGTTGCGAAGAGGTTGGAACTTGCGGGAAACAGCGTATTCAGGTCGGTCATCACGCAGTTCTGGTAGATGAAGCCATGGGATCAGTTGAACCCGGCGTCCCAGGTGCTTCCGACTACTTGGCCGCGGTCATTGATGCCGCTCGCGATGGCGGCAAGGTCCCCGGGCAGAGTGCCGAGGTTTGTGAGCGCGCCATTGTGCCAGATCGCGGCAAATTGCGTGGTGTTGTCGGCACTACCGACCGTCCCAACAATCTCGCCCCGGTTGTTAATGCCCTGGGCGTTTGAGCAACTGCATCGCTGAAGCAACCCAGAACAACCATCGCAATCCACGGCATCCAGAAATTCCGTAACCGTCTCACTGCGCTCCTATCTTCTCCTTTTGGTCCGAGCAAAGTCTCCGTGCCGAAATGACTGGCGATTTACGTCAGTTATCACTCGTCGCTCTGACAGTTAGTGCGAACTTGAAAGCACAATTGGCTCACAACTTCACAAATTCCTGCCGATTACGTGGCACAACAGGCCCAACACTTCAGAGTTCGAAAACGGGCGGCGGACTAACAAAATCCTGGGACGCTCCCAAAACGGCTAGCGCTCTTGTTTCTCCAACTTTTCATACACACTGGCGAGAGGTTATGAAATTCGAGAACGTCAACACTCACAATTCAGGCGCTCAATCGCGCTTGACTTTCGGGTGTTGATTAGCATACATACCAGTCTGTATGTTAGATTGTCACGGCAAAGCGTGTTAGATCTCTCTTGACGCTCCGATAGTTACCATACATGCTGATTGGTATGTTGGCGGCACGCAAGAATCCGAAACGTAGAGCGACTAGGCTGCGTGATCCTGAGCGCACGCGGGAGCGCTTGCTGCAAGCGGCATCTCGCGAGATCTACAGATCGGGTTTCCAGAGTGCCAGCATTGACACAATTCTGGCCTCTGCTGGCGTCACCAAGGGAGCGCTGTACTACCACTTCGAAAACAAGGAAGCCTTGGGATATGCCGTCGTCGAAGAGGTCATCTCCGCCGACGTCCGCGGCACATGGGTGCGGCCTTTACGGAGCGTCAAGGATCCGATCAACGCTTTGATCGGCATTGTTCAGCGCCTGTCCGTTCGGCCCGAGGATGTATGCGGCGGCTGTCAACTCAACAACCTGGCGCAGGAAATGTCGCCTCTTGACGCGGGATTCCGGAAGCGGCTGGAGACAATCTTCGATGCCTGGCGCGAGGCCACGGCCTCCGTTCTGCGACAGGGTCAGATCCACGGAAGCGTTCGTCGCGACGTGGAAACCACCGACGCCGCCGGCTTGCTA
>DATHPO010000173.1:0-7666 GCA_035483835.1 Terriglobales bacterium | reverse complement strand
CGCCAGCTTTGCAGGAAGACGTAGACGACACCAATTACCAGTGCGATAGCGATCAGGATCGTGGTCTGGACTTCTTTGACAGATCTGCTGACGAAGGTCGTCGGATCGTAGATGTTAATGTTCTCGATATCCGAGGGGAACTTTTTCTTAAGTTCATCGAACTTCGCGAGGACCTCATGCTCGACCTGAACCACGTTCGATCCAGGCACAGCAAAAGCCCAGAAGGGGTTCGATGGGTAGCGATCCGTATACGAAATGCTGTTGTAGTCGGCCGAGCCGAGTTCAACGCGGCCAATATCTCGAATACGAGTGACGCGACCCTGGTCGTCCGACTTAACGATGATGTCGCCAAACTGGTCGGGCGTCGTGAGCCGTCCGAGGGCCTCGACGTTGATCTGATACGCTGCATTGGTGGAAACCGGAGGTTGGTTCAGAACACCTGCCGATACTTGCTCGTTCTGTGCCCGCAATGCGGTCAGGATGTCGCTGGCACTAATATAGTGTGCGGCTGCTTTGTTCGGATCGATCCAGATGCGCATCGCGAACTGCCGCTCCCCCAAGGAAAACAGTCCGCCCACCCCGGGGAGTCGCGCGATCTCGTCCTTCACGCGAAGAGTCATATAGTTCGAAATGTATTCGACACTGCGCGTACCATGAGGAGAATAGGGGAAGATCCCCAGCAGATACGCGGGGATCACCTTCTGGACCTTGACGCCAATACGCTGAACTGGATCAGGCAAGCGTGACAGAGTGTCCTGCACACGATTGTTCGTGAGCATCTGCGCGAGGTTCACATCGGAGCCGATCTTGAAGGTCACGGTGATAGTGATGTTGCCATCCCCGGTCGACTGGCTGGTGATGTAGTCCATATTCTCGACGCCGTTGATCGCTTGCTCGAGCGGGGTCGCGACAGTACGGGCGACCGTATCAGCCGAGGCGCCAGGATACGCCGTGGTGATTTGGATGGTCGGGGGAACAATGTTCGGATACTGCGCGATGGGCAGAGCCACCATTGCCGCCAGGCCGAATAAGGTAAAGAAGATGCTGACCACCGCCGCGAAACGCGGATGGTCGATAAAGAAATGTGTTAGCTTCATGGCTTACCTTGGTTCTTTCCCTCGTCAGCTCCGAGTTGAATCGATCCATCGTGCGGTGACACTTTCGATCCTGGCGCAGCCATCGGGATGCCGCCGATGATCACTTTGTCGGAAGGCTCCAGGCCCGAGCGAATCACCCGCAAGCCATAGCGAAGATCGCCCAACTGAACTTTCTTTGCAGCTACGACATTGTTCGGCCCAACCGTTAAGACAATGTGGTCCGATTGATCCGCCACTACGGAATCATCCGGAACGAGCAGGACCGACGCGGGGGTCGACAGCGCCAGTCGGACGCGAGCGAACCCGCCGGGAGTCAATAGGAGATCGCCATTCGGCATCGTGGCGCGTGCATGAATGGTCCCGCTGGATCGATCAAGCGCGTTATCGACGAAGTTCAGCGTTCCCTGTCGACCAAAAGCGGTCTCGTCGCTCAAGGAGACCTCGACCCGGTCGGCGAGAGAACCTTTCTGTTGCTTTCGCTCCCGCAGAAAAGCCATGTAGTCAGCTTCGCTCATGTCAAAGTTCAAATAGATTGGGTTGAGCGAGACGAGTGTTGCCAGCAAGGTCGTGGGACTGTTGCCCGCTCGACTTCCGGACACGAGATTCCCGATCGAGACGAGATGCGAGCCCATGCGTCCGGTAAACGGTGCCGTGATACGACAGTGAACTAGATCGAACTGTGCGTCGCGGACAAGAGCCTCCGCTTCGCTCACGGCTGCTTTGGCCGTTCGTTTTTCAGCTGCTCGCTGATCAACGTTTTGGATGGACCCGGCATCGGTTTGCTTGAGTGTTTCCGCGCGCAATAGTTCGCGAGATGCGAGATCCAAACGAGAATGCGAACTCTCCAATTGCGCCTTGGCTTCGCTCAATTTGATTTCATATGGCGTGGGATCGATCTCGAACAACAGGTCGCCCTTGCGAACGACATCGCCGTCCTTGAAGCCAATTTGAGTGAGCGTGCCGCCGACCTGCGCCCGCAATTCAACGCGTTCCACTGCCGAGAATTGGCCCAAGAACTGCAATCTCGTTCCGATCTTCCGTTCGACCGGTACGCTGACGTCGACAGTGAATGCGGGCGGAGCAACCGCGTGACCACTGGATTTGGTCGTAAGGCGTGGGCCGAGGAAAATCGCACCGCCTATTACAACCACCGTAACGACCGCGCCGCGCACCCAAAACGTGCCACTGCGCTTGCTTGAAGTCGGGCTGGACTGAGGCTCTAACGCTGTCGATGTTTCGTTCACGGTCCCTCACTTGTATTCGAAGATTCCTTATTGGCCGACGATCTAGGTCGTCGCGCAAACCAGCAGCGCTCACGCTGCGGCTGCACCGTTGTAAAACGGATAGTCCGTGTAACCCTTTGCGTCGAAGGTATAGAACGTATCCCGGTCATAAGCCGCCAGAGGAAGGCTCTCGCGGATCCGCTTTGGAAGGTCAGGGTTTGAAACGAAGTAACGACCGAATGCGATTGCGTCGGCGTCACCCTGCGCAACAGCAGCCGCGGCCGTGTCCGGTTCAAATCCGCCGTTAGCGATGATCTTCCCCTTGAAGATCCTTCGTGCCCGCTGCGAGGCCACGGGAGACTGATTTTCTTTGATCATGAGAGACCCGCTCATCCGGGGCTCGATGATATGCAAATAGGCAAGTCCAAACCGGTTTAAGCCTTCTACGACATGAGCATGCAGAGCTTCCGGGTTGGAGTCGGACATCGCGTTGAACGTACCGCTTGGCGTTATCCGGACGCTAATGCGGTCGCTCGCCCAGGCAGAAACCATTACCCCAACCACTTCAAAAAGAAGGCGGCAGCGGTTTTCAATAGAGCCACCATACTCGTCGGTTCGTTTGTTGCTGCCATCCTGAAGGAACTGGTCAATCAGGTAACCGTTCCCTGCATGCACTTCGACGCCATCGAAGCCCGCTGCTTTCGCATGCTGGACGGCTTTGCCAAACTCATTCAAAATGCGGGGAATCTCAGATTTTTCAAGAGCACGATGGGGCGAGGGCTGTATCCAACCCATGGGAGTAGACACGAAGCGCGACGGGTCCTCCCAGTATCCGGGATCCACGGAAGACGAAACGGGCGTCGCTCCCTCCGTGAGCGTGACGTGAGAGAAGCGCCCTGGATGCCACAGTTGCGCGAAGATACGCCCACCCTTTGCGTGCACGACGTCGACGATCTTTTTCCACCCGTCGACGTGCGCCGCGGAGTACATTCCGGGCGCGCCATGCCATCCGCGACTCGGAATGCTGAGTTGCGCGGCCTCAGCAATGATGAGCCCACCGTCTGATGCTCGCTGAGAGTAGTATTCCAGCATGAGATCGCCGGGGACACCGTCCGGCTGCCTGGAGCGTGAGCGCGTAAGAGGAGCCATCACGACTCGATGTTTCAGGCGAGTCGAGCCGATTTCAACAGGGCTGAATAACTGATTGGTTTTCGTCCCATTCATTGCAAAATTTCCTTTTCTACTTCGCTATATCTAAGTGTTTGTCTGAGCACAGAAGCGAAAACGACCGACTACGTTTCGGTCGAAACCTCCAGGTTCGTCCACGAACCTCGCGCGAGAACTGTTTGTATTAAGAGATCTTCAGTTTGGTGAGATCCCCCAGCCCCAGACTCTCGATCACACCGCGCTGGATCGGAGCAACCGCGGTGTTGACGGCATCCGATCCAAACGGCAAGCCGACTACCACCCGATCGGGACGGCTGCCCGCGGGCATGGCCACGATTTTGTCGATGGCTGTCGCGACATCCTGCGGGTTCGGAGCGTTCTCGCCTTGAAAGAGCGTCATGAAAGTCTTGAGAATCTTGCCGGGTACCTCGCCGGTCTCCCCATACGACTTAACAAGTTCCCCGTTAGCTGGCTTTTGCGCCGCAGCATACATGTTTGTGGGATAGGCGCTTGGCTGGACAAGCACGACATCCACCCCCAACTGAGAAAGCTCATAGCGATAGCTGTCGGTCATCGCCTCGACTGCGTACTTCGAAGCTCCATACAACCCGAAGAACGGCAGAGTTACCCGGCCCAGAATGGATCCCACGTTGATCACGAGGCCTGCGCGCTTCGTCCGCAACACGGGCAGCGTCGCACGCAGAACTCTCTGGACGCCAAACACATTCACCTCGAACAAATCGCGAACTTGCTCCGCTGTGAAGGCCTCGGAAAGCCCTGCCGACGCCATGCCTGCGTTGTTAACTACGACATCGAGCTTGTTGCCCGACTTTTCGAGAAGCTGCAGTATCGCCTTATCGACGCTGGCCTGGTCGGTCACATCGACCTTGAGGATCTCGATATTCTTTGCCTTGAGTTCGTCCCCGATTTCCTTCCTCGCACCGTCCGCTGAACGAAACCCTGCGAATACTTTGTGCCCCGACTTTGAAAGCGTTTCAGCAGTGAGACGACCGAAGCCGCTAGATGCACCCGTTACGAGAATCGTTTTTGCCATAGTCCTTGGATTCCTAACTGAAGAGGATTCACTTCCGACGCTGGCACCCGATGCTTGCATTTGGGGCAGCCTAGCAACCTCTTCGAGCAGAGTATGGGGGGCATCGAACTCTAGAAGGTGCCAAATTTGGCGCAAATCCTGCCAGATTCGCCGACGCGAGTGGTTTTCGTTTCGCGATCATCGGCGGGTGCTGGCAGAATTATTGTTGTGTGGACGTCGTTCGCATAAGGAAATCCGATATGACCAACCCTGAAGATCAAATCGCACGCGATGACGCTATTGCCACGATCGCAGAAACTTTTCTGAAGTCGCTTGGCCCCGATTTTCGTTCGGAGCTGGCCTTCCCGGAATTGACCGAAGACATGATCGCGAGGCTTCGGAGCTATGGAACAGAGGAGTCATTCCCCGCCGATGCGACTCTCTATACCCTGCGCGACCGCATGACAGATATGTTTGTTGTCCTGGAAGGTGAGATCGACATCATTCTTCCTTCAACGGAGAGCCAACCCAACATCTATGCCCGCCATCGCAAAAATAACTTCACCGGAGAATTCAATCTTCTCAACTCCCAGGGTGCAGTGGTCGAAGCGCGAACGCTGGTTCCGAGCACCCTACTGCGCATATCACGCACACAACTCAGGCGCTTAATGCGCGCGGAGGGAGATATAGCCAATGTGATTGTCGCAGCCTGCATCTGGCGCCGGATTGGAATTGTCAAAGCGGGGTCGGGCGGAGTGCTTCTGAAAGGCAGACCCGGCGATCCTCAGATGATGCTTCTTCAGCGGTTCTTGGTGCGCAACAACTATCCCCACAGAATCGTAGATGTACTCGCAGAGGAACCCGATAACGACAGCGCTCGCTTACCAGCAGTAACTCTCTCTGACGGGCGAATAACCCGGCGCCCTTCCATCCCTGACCTGGCAGATGAGTTGGGCATCACAGAATTACCGGATCCCGAAATGATCTGCGATGTGGCTGTCGTCGGAGGAGGTCCCGCAGGACTCGCGGCCGCAGTTTATGCGGCTTCCGAAGGACTCTGCACGACAGTCGTCGAAGGGATGGCGCCAGGAGGACAGGCAGGCGCTAGTTCGAAGATAGAAAATTATTTGGGTTTCCCCGCCGGCATCAGCGGCCAACAGCTGGCAACTCGCGCACATCTGCAGGCATTGAAATTCGGCGTGCACTTTGCGATTTCGCGAGAAGTTATAACCATCGAGCAAGTGGACGGGATCCATAAACTGACGCTCCAGGGCGGTATCCCCGTATGTGCGCGTGCAGTTGTCGTCGCATCGGGCGCTCACTACCGCAAGCTCGATGTCGAAAACTACGTGAAGTATGAAAACCGTGGACTTCATTACGCAGCTACCGCTATGGAGTCGGTGTTATGTCGGAACCAGGAGGTTGTCATTGTGGGGGGTGGCAACTCCGCCGGGCAGGCGTCGTTGTTTCTCTCAGGTATTGCAAAACATGTCCATCACCTTGTGCGTCGATCGTCGTTCGCGGAAACGATGTCGCAATATTTAATTTCCCGCATAGAAAACTCCAGCCATATAGCCGTCTACACGGAATCTGAGATTGTCGCACTGGATGGGGACCGATCCCTTGAGAGAGTGAGCTGGGTCAACTTGAGCACGGGCGAGTGTACGGTGAAGGACCTCTCCGCCGTCTTCGTGATGATCGGCGCTGAGCCCAACACGGGCTGGCTGTTCGGCACAGTCCGACTCGACAAAAAGGGCTTTATCCTGACGGGAGGCGCAGACGGCTTCGATCAAAGCCCCTACTCGACCAGCATGCCCGGCATCTTCGCGGTCGGAGATGTGCGTGCAAACTCCGTCAAGCGCGTAGCATCAGTGGTTGGCGAGGGTTCCGTCGTCGTCTCGGATATTCACCGCTACCTTGCCGATCACAGAAACCGGCTTTCCGCTCGACCGAACTCCACACTTGCCGCGCTGCGTTCGGTGGATGCAGCAACTTCGGGAGCGAATACTGGACTCTAACCGCAGGAAAGGATCCGATGGGCGGACAACGCGCACTGTTTATGGAGATGCAGCAGGGGCTTTCTGAAGGCGAGCCTCGCGGCTTTCGGTACCGAGAGCAAGTCATCGGTGAAGGCGAAGAAGTGGCTTTAGCGGCTGAGCTCGAGAAACTCGCTCTGAAGCCTTTTGAATTTCATGGCTACTTTGGGAATCGGAGAGTGGTCAATTTTGGACTGAAGTATGACTTCGGCCGTCGGTCTGTCGAAAAAGCAGATGATATGCCCTCGTTTCTCGACGATCTTCTTAGCCGGGCTGCACACTTCGCCGGCTGTGAGAAGGACGCCTTTCGACAAGTTGGGGTTAATGAGTATCGTGCCGGCGCGGGAATCGGATGGCACAAGGACAAACCGCAATTTGGAATCGTCGTTGGCGTGTCGCTCCTGACTCCTGCGACGATGCGCTTTCGGAGACCCCAAGGTGAAAACTGGATAAGGACTTCACGCACCTTGCAGCCTCGCTCCATCTACGTCCTCTCCGGGGAAGCTCGGACGGATTGGGAACACAGTATTCCGCCACTCGACGCACTGCGATATTCCATTACCTTCCGCACGCTCTTCGGTATCTAAGATAGGCCCCGCCCTCTCGGCTGGTACCTCCACAGTCCGACGAATCTGATCGACCTGGCCCGGTCTCCGGAACCGAGCCCGTCCAAATGAGCTCTGCTTGCACGAGCTGGCAGGATTGGCATATCGGGGACATTTTCTGCCATACTGAGCGTGATTATGCCGAGCCCTCTGCGTGTCATTGCCTTTCTGACGGCTTCGCCTTTCGAACTCCTCGATTTGACTGGTCCCGCGGCTGTTTTCTCCATCCCATCGACAAAAGGTAAGCACAATTACGTTCTGCAAATCTTGTCCACGACGTCGGGCAGCTCAGTTCGAAGCACGATGGGCATTACAATCGCCAATGCCTGCAAATTCGACCAGTACTCCGGCCCGATCGACACGCTGATCGCAATCGGAGGCGAGGGCTCTCTCGAGCACCAATCAGCGGAGCTGCTACAGTGGCTGCGCAAGCGGGCGTCTCATGTCCGGCGCGTTGCTTCCGTCTGCACCGGTGCATTCATCCTTGCTGCCGCAGGAGTACTCG
>DATHPO010000172.1:0-27538 GCA_035483835.1 Terriglobales bacterium | reverse complement strand
GGCTACCGTGGCTTCTACCGGGACCGCTGCTGCTTCGGGATCACAAAGTTCAAGCACATTCATACTCGCCTCCTGGGGGAGTACCCGCGCTGCCCCTGTCGAGTTCAGGGGGATGAAAACGATTCGGGCATTATGACGCGTACGGAATCCGTGTCAAGTAGATTAATTACTAGGGGAGTGCTGATTATGTATGAATTTCCAAGGGGAACTCCTGGGCAAGGGCCTGTGGAGTTCCTTCGCCTGCTTTGTGTACCTTCGTGTCCTTCGTGGCTCCAGCATTTTGCAATTCGTTAACCACAACGGACACGCAGGTACACAAAGGGAGGAATGCTATTTGATTTCGTTCCGATAGACCTTGCCGTCCTTCATGACGAACTTGACGTTTTGCAGGATAACGGTATCCGCCAGCGGATCACCATTCACCGCGATGACGTCGGCGAACGCCCCCGGCGCAATCGTGCCAATTTGCCCTTGCATATCGAGCATCTCGGCAGCGCGGGAGGTCGCGCTCTTGATCGCATCCATGGGCGGCATACCGAGATTGACCATGTGGGGAAATTCCTGTGCGATGGGCTCGCTCCACGGAATGCCTCCGATGTCAGTGCCGAAGACGATCTTCACGCCTGCGTGCAGCGCCTTGGGGAACGACACTTCGTGCACCGATGCCCGCTTGCGATCGCGCTGACCTTCGGGAGTATCTGCGGGAGCCCAATCGTGGTAGTACGCGCTAATGGTCGGGCAATACCACGTCCCCTGCTTGAGCATCTGGGCAATGGCAGCGTCATCGAGGTCGAGCCCATGTTCGATTGAGTCGCAACCGCCGTCAAGCGCGCGGTGCAATCCAATTCCGCCGTAGGCGTGGCAGGCGACTTTCTTTCCCCATCCGTGGGTTTCATCGACGATCGCCTTCAGTTCTTCGACCGTCAGCGTCGGTTGGGAAACCAACTCGCCGTTCTTTCCCACCCACGAGCGATGCGTCATGTAGACCTTGATCCAGTCGGCGCCATGGGACAATTGCTCGCGAGCGGCTTTGCGAGCCTCCACCGGTCCATCGATAAGTTGCGCGCCCGTCGGCATATCAAGCTCGGGCGCGTAGCCTTCGAGCGGATAGCCCCCGGTTGTGGAAATGGCGCGGGTAGACACGAACAGCCGAGGCCCGGGAATGTAACCGCCCTCGATGGCCTGCTTGATGCCGATATCGCCATAGCCAGCGCCTTCGGTCTCCAGGTCGCGCAACGTGGTGAAGCCCTGCTCCAATGCGCGTCGCACAGAAACCGTAGCCCGGGCCGCCCGCAGCGCCAACGGATACTTCAGAATGTTGACGTCGTATCCGCCCTGCGCCGGTTCTTCTCCTTGAAGGAAAATGTGGGTATGGGAATCGATCAAGCCCGGCAGCACGGTTGCGTGGGTGAGATCGATCACATCCGAGCCGGCGGGAACGTTCGCGGCGGAAGCATCGGAGATGCTTTCGATGCGATTGCCGCGGATGATAATGATCTGGTTGCGGCGAACAGAATCAGACTTGCCGTCAATGACTGCGCCCGCACGTATGACCGTAAACGGATGCAGAACCGGATTGCTGTTGCTCTCCTGGGCGCCGCTGTAAATCACAACTGCACAAACAAAGAGGAACACGCAACAGGATTTTCTCATTCGCCCGCTCCATGAATCGTGGTCAAACGCGTTGGATCAAATGCCTGACAATGTCCAGCGCATTCTACGCCTGGGAGGCGCCAATCACAGCGTCGGCTTCAATCTCGACCAACATGTCCGGAGAAATCAGAGCGCTCACCTGTACCATCGAAGTGGCCGGACGGATGTCGCGGAAGAACTCCCCATGGGCCTTGCCAATCTTCTCCCAATCGGCGATGTCGATCACGAACATCCGCGTGCGCACTACATCCTTCAATGAAGCGCCCGCTTTGCGTAGGGCAGACTCAATGTTCTTGAGAGTCTGTATAGCTTGCGCGTAAGCATCAGCCAAGCCGACGATTTTACCGTCTGCGCCGGTAGCGGTGGTCCCGGCCACATGCACGTACGAACCAACCTTGACGGCACGAGAGTAACCAACGATCGGTTCCCACTGTGTGCCACTGGAAATGTTCTGCCGTTCCATAAAGCGAAATTTCCTCCTGTTCAGTGATTGTAACTTGAGGCTAACGCGGCCGATCAGCAGTCGATCTGTACGGCTGCTAATAATTCCAAAGAAACCTTTTGCAGCAATTGCGCACCATAAGAAAAGTAGATAGCTGTGACTTACAAAAGTCACTTGCGTTCTTGGCGTGATCGCGATAAAACATCACGCAACAGATTGGAACTCCGCTTTGGAGGCGGCGTTCGGGGGCCCTGAACGATGATTTCGGAATCGCACCCGCTGCAGCAGTTGTTTGTTGAACTCATTGGCCGTCACTATGCTGAGGAGATTGGGATCCGCGACCCTCAGATCGTGAACTACGTCGCCCATCTCATGGCCGAATTCTGCGAAGTCGAGCAGTTGTTCAAGATTCACAACAGCGCGGACAAACCCCTCACCGATGTCGGCGAAATGCTGATCGAGTCCAATCCTGTGTACGGTCCCGCGCCTTCGTTCGATCGCGAGCGCCAGGTTCGCAAGCACATCGGTGATTACACGCTCTTCTTTACTGGGATGTTCCCGGAAAGCATCAATCACTTCCGCTTGCGCCGCGACCGGACGGAAAATTTCGTGGACTGGATAAAGGCCGGCAAGGAGAGCTACTACATCGTCTCCAAGTTTGAGCATTTCGAATACACGAAGGTGGCACCGTTGTTTGCCAGCCTGTCGAGCCATTTCGAACAGTGCGTCTACGGACTCAATCAGGTGAAGAACGATCTACAAGAGATGCAGCACCCGATTATGCGGCGGACGAATGAACTTCTGATGTAGAAGGTAACGGTGATCTTCTAGGCAGTGGAAACCCTGCGATAAAAGCTGAGTGCTGCGTCCCCTTGCTCCAGCTTCCTGTATCGAACCAGCGATTGGAACGATTCTCCCGGATCAAACTTTTTCTGATGTTCGGTGATCACGATGCTCTCGGGCTTCAACAGTTGCGAGCTTGAAAGTCCCTCCAGGGTTTGCAGATAGGCGGCTTTCATGTCGTAGGGAGGATCAAGGAAAACAAAATCTGCGATCGTGCCGCTTAGCTCCAGCGTGCGCAGAGCGCGAATCGAATCCTGCTTCAGGATTTGAAAACCTGTTCCTATTTCCAATGACGCGAGATTTTGCCTGATCAGCTCAGCGCTACGACCCGACGATTCCACGAAGTGAACCATACTTGCGCCGCGGCTTATGGCTTCAACGCCCACGGCTCCCGTTCCGGCGAATAAATCAACCCAAACCGTTCCTTCCAGGGCCGAGGGGTTTCCGGCTGTGAGCACGTTGAACAGGGTCTCACGCAAGCGATCAGCCGTAGGACGAACGTCCATACCGGGCAACGATTCTAGCTGCCGGCTCCGATATTTTCCTGCGATCACTCTCATGATCCACGTGGGACGGCCAACCCGCGACTGCAAAACAGAAGCCGGCTGAGCTTCGCTCAGGCGCACAGCCGAGGGCGGCTGTCCCTACGCCTGCTGCTCCAGTCCCAGCACCTTCGATTATGCAGACGAATCTCCTAACCTCACGGCGGCGTCTAAACTATATAGAATAGAGGTAAGAGAGGTTGGTTTTCAGGTGAGAAACTGGTCTATTCCGGCGGGTCGGATATTCGGGGTCGAACTCCGTGTTCATCTTACATTCTTTTTTCTTCTTATCTTTGTATGGCTGACCGAGGCAACAGCGCACGGCCCAGCCAACCCCGGCCGCGGTCTTGCTCTAGTAGGAATTATTTTCGGCAGTGTAGTTCTCCACGAATTAGGGCATGCTCTGGTGAGCACGCGTGCCGGCATTCCAGCCAAAGCCATCATCCTGCTGCCCATCGGCGGGGTTACTCTGCTCGATGAGACCCAGCGTCCCCTCGAGCCGGGGATGCTGACCTGGAAGCGGGATATCCGCATCGCCGTGGCCGGACCGGTAGTCAACATCCTGATTGCGGTAATCGCGGGTGCCGTGCTGCTTACCGTCGCGCCTCAGGTTCACCTCTGGACAAAGCCTTACGTTTACTCGGGAAATCTGCCTCGTAGCCTGGTCTGGTCGAACCTGGGCCTGGCGCTATTTAACCTGCTTCCCGCGTATCCGATGGATGGCGGACGGGTGCTGCGGGCGGTGTTCAGCCGCCGCATGGATTCCGTTCGGGCCACGCGACGCGCGGTTTCGATTGGCCAAGCCTTCGCAACGCTGTTCATGCTGGTGGGGATGCTTTCGAATATCTGGTTTACGATGATTGGCTTTTTCCTCTTCGTTGCCGCGCAACTAGAGGAACGCTCGGCGGTGTTTCAGTCGGTGCTCGAAACTGTGCGGCTGGAAGACATCATGCTGACCGATTTCGCCACGCTCTCTCCCGCCGATACTTTGGAGGACGCGCTGGAGAAAGCTGTCCACTCCCTGCAGGACGATTTCCCGGTCATTCGCGGCAGCGACATGGTTGGAGTCATCTCCAAGCAGAAGATCCTGGCGGCGCTGCGTGCCGAGGGGAACGGATATGTGCAGGCCGTGATGAATCGTCTGTTTGAAGTAGCGCAGAAGAAGGAATCGCTGGCGTCGGCATTCCGGAAGTTGACTGCGCGCAATCTCAGCATTATCCCCGTGGTTGAAGACGAACGCCTGATTGGCATCGTCACGCTGCAAAATCTTATGCACTCCATGGCGTTGCTGGCGGAAAGCCGGAAGCTCCGCAAGGCTGCACTCAACTCCTGAAAATCGCCACGGATTTTGCGGATTCACAGAGATCAGGATCTATCTATTTATTTTTTTGATCCGTGAGATCCGTGGCGTCTTTGCAGGAAAGCTAGAACCTGAACACCAGCCCTATCGACGGCTCGGCCATGTGTGCCCGGTTTCCCGCGACGAAACTTATCGCGCTTCCATTAAGGTTATTTACTTTGAAGTTCGGGTTGCCGTAGTAAAGTCCACGATATTGCAAGCGGAAAGCAAAGTTGTAAGGCAGCTTGTAATCTACTCCTCCGCCATACAGGAGAGTGGCCTCGTTCTGTGACTGAGCGTTTACATTGATCTGCAGACGATTGGGGATATTGTTGGGCAGATCAGGAAAATACACCCATGTGCTGCGAGGATTAAAGCGGAGCAGCCCGGCTCCTACCAGAAAGAATGGCTGGAATTTCCCGGTTTCATGGAAGTTGCGGACATAGGCGCCGGTGTACTCGTGAATCGTATCCAGTTGGTGGTAATCGAAGTTGCTCTGGTACACCTGTGAGTTCTTGGCGTAGCCATAATTGAATACCCACGAACTCTTGGACTTGGTCTTGAACCGGAATCGGAAAGTGCCGAAATAGTTCGCCCCAATCGTTGCACTCTGTTGAATGCTATTTGCGCTACCCGCCTGGGTGAATATAACCGCGCCATTGAAGCTTGCGTCGAAATGACCTTGGCTCTGGCTCAGCGCCAGTGACGTGAATAAGAATAATGCTGCAACGACCAGTGCTGCTTTCTTGAGCATCCAGTGTCCTCTCAAATAGTTTGATGCCGAGTCCAGCCATATCAATGTACCCTTCTATTACACGATCCCAAAGAACTCCTCAACTACTCCCAGTTCCGTGGTCTTGCGATAATTTGGAAGGCTCTCCACGAAAACTTTCCCATAGGCCTTTTTTAAGATGCGATTGTCCAACAATACCAATAGGCCACGGTCATGGAGCGAACGGATCAGCCGCCCGAAACCCTGTTTCAGCGTGATAACGGCCGCTGGCACCTGATACTGAAAGAACGCATTGCCGCCATCGGCGTCGATGGACCGCACTCGCGCCGCGACCACCGGGTCGCTGGGGACGGCAAACGGCAAGCGATCGATGATCACGCAACTGAGTTGTTCTCCTTGCACGTCGACACCCTGCCAGAATGAAGAAGTCGCGAACAGCACGGCATTCGGGGTCAAGCGGAACTCCTCCAGCAGGGCAGTCTTTGGCGCGTCTCCCTGCAACAGCATGGGAAAGTCGAGTTCCCCAAGCAGTCGCTGGTAAACATCATTCATCTGCGCGTAGCTGGTAAACAATACGAACGCCCGGCCTCGTGTGATCTCGAGGAGTCGCCGGATACGGTCCGCGGCTTTGGCCGCGAACTGGGGCGTGCGCGGATCGGGCAGATCGGGCGGCACGTAGAGCAGGGCCTGGTTTTCATAATCGAAATGCGAGGGCAGCACCGATTCTCTGGTGTGTTCGAGCCCGAGCCGGCGGCGCATGTACTCGAAGCCACCGCCGACGGCGAGTGTGGCCGACGTCAGGACGGCGCATTCCAGAGTGTCGAACAGGCAACTCTTCAGAATCGGCGCCACATCGATCGGGGTGGCCTGCAGGTAGACGTTGAATTTATCGCGTCCTCCGCGCCGCCGCTCGATCCAGAAGACGGTATTGTGGTCTTCGGATTCCATCAGAAAACCGAATTGCACCTGCAGCTCCTGTGCGCGTCTGGCAAAGTTGAAAACTTCTTCGGGCTTGGATGGCAGGTTTTCCAGCTCCGAGTTCAAGCGAGTAAACGATTGCTGCAACGACATGAACTCTTCCCCGTTTTCCTCCAGGAAATCGCGGCGGTTCTCAAAGGAAAAACGTCCTTCGCCTTGGGGCAGTAAGGCAAAGAAAAACATGGAACGCTCCCTCAGGCTCTTGACCGCGCTCGAAATGGACACTGAAAGCATGTGGTTGCGCTGCAGTGACGCTTCCACATCGCGGCATAGCTCTTCCACCCGTCCATTGCTGACGGAAACGCCAAAGTGGCTGCCCGCCACATCTTCCAGTTCATGCGCCTCATCGAAAATGACTGCGCCCACCTCGGGCAAAATGCCCGCATCCGGCGCGTACTCTGATTGCTGCTTGATCGAGAGGTCGGCGAAGAACAGATGGTGATTGACGATGATGATGTCGCTTTCCATCGCCCGCCGGTGCATTTCCGTGATGAAGCATTTATCCCACGAACTGCATTTCTGCCCGATGCAAGCGTCGGAGCGTGCGTCAATCTTGTGCCAGAGCGCACTGGCCTCAGGCAGTTCCGCGAGTTCGGCCCGGTCTCCAGTCTGCGTGGTCTTCTCCCACGCGGCAATGGCGCGATAGTGCTCAATCTCTTCCAGACCACTCAACACGGGCTGGTCGGTAAGGTCATAGAGCTTTTTGCGGCACAGGTAATTGTTGCGCCCCTTCATGTAGCAGACGTTCAACCGGCTCGCTCCGTCGGGAAACAGCGCTTGCTCAAGAAAAGGAATATCCTTGTGGAAGAGTTGCTCCTGCAAGTTCTTGGTGCCGGTCGAAATGATCACGCGCTTGCCGGAACGAATCACGGGGACAAGATAGGCCAGCGTTTTGCCCGTGCCCGTGCCGGCCTCGACGATGAGATGACGCTTTTCTTCTAGAGCCTGCTCGACCGCCTGCGCCATCTGAAGCTGTCCGCGGCGAAATTCGTAGGCAGGATGGGTGCGGGAAAGCACCCCTCCGGGCGCGAAGAATTGGTAGAGCGAGACTCCCTGTTTCTTGACACCAGGAATACCGCTAGACGCGGGCTGAGAGGTTGGGGCCACGGAGTCTCTATAATAGCTGTCTGACCCAGTCACTGCACACGTGGGACTCGAAGAGTCCGCTGTTCAATCAAAGTGTGGACAAAAGGTCGCCGCCGGATCTTCGATCCAGCTGGACAGCCGAGGGCGACTGTCCCCACGCTACTGTTATCGAAACTACTTGACACGAATCAATTCCAACTCGATGAGCGCTCCGGCCACGGTCGGTGTTCCAACCATTGCCATCGTTGGCCGCCCCAACGTCGGGAAATCGACGCTGTTCAATCGGATCGTCGGCTCACGGCGCGCCATTGTCGGCGATGAGCCTGGGATCACGCGCGACCGGCTCTACGCCGAAGCTCACTTCCGCGGGCATCGCCTGCGCATCGTGGATACGGGCGGCATCGAACCTGACGAAAAAGACTTCATCCCGGCGGAGATCTTTCGCCAGGCCAAAGTCGCGCTGGAAGAGGCTGACGCGATTATTCTGGTGGTGGACGGACGCAGCGAACTCACGGCGCCTGATCTCGACCTCGCCCGCCTTTTGATCCGTGGCGGAAAGCCGCTGTTTCTGGCGGTCAATAAGATCGATAGCGAAAAACAGCAATCGCTTACTGACGAATTCCATCGCCTGGGGATCAGAAAGATATTTCCTGTTTCCGCCGAGCATGGCCGGGGCGTGGACGATGTTCTGGAAGCGGTTTTTGAAGCTTTAAAGCTTGAAACTTTGCACGAAGAAACTGCCGAGTCTGATGCCGTGGCGCCAGATGCCGCAGATCACGGCGAGGAGACGCAGGGCGAAGGCGATGCCATTCCTGAGCCCAAGGAAGTCAAAGTTGCGATTATCGGGCATCCCAACGTGGGCAAGTCGACCCTGCTGAACCGCCTTACCGGCACTTCTCGATCCATCGTATCGCCGATCCCCGGCACGACTCGCGACGCGGTCGACGAAGTAGTCGAGATCGACGGTAAAAGCTTCCGCTTCATTGACACCGCCGGAATCCGACGCAAAGGCAAGACCCATCTGATGGCGGAAAAGCTTTCTGTCGTGATGGCTCGCAAGCATCTCGACGCCGCTGACATCGCGCTCCTAGTCATTGACGCCACCGAGGGCGTAAGCGCGCTCGACGCTACGATCGCTGGCTATGCGCACGAGAGCGGCCGCTCGATGATCGTCATCGTCAACAAATGGGACTTGGTGACGAGCGGCCAGAAGAAAGCCGGGCGTGATTCGAAAGCGACGCGTATTCGGGAGAGCAAGAGTCCGACCGATCGCGCGGAATACGAACAACGAGTCCGCTACGATCTCAAATTCCTGAGCTACGCCCCTGTGCTTTTCGTCTCCGCTGCCACAGGCAAGGGAGTGGAAAAGATTCTTCCGACCCTGGAAGAAGTCGCCTCCGAGCGCCGGAAACGCATTCCAACTGCCGAGATGAACCGTTTCCTGAAGTACATTGATTTCGAGCGCGCCTCGGTGCCCGCACGCCAGCAGGTCAAGATCTATTACATGACGCAAGCTGGAGTATCGCCGCCAACCTTCGTGCTCTTCACCAACCGCAAAGTGAAACTGCACTTTTCCTATCAGCGCTTTCTGGAAAACCAGCTGCGAAAAGCTTTTGGATTCGTGGGCTCACCGATTTGGATCAAGAACCGGGCGTGAGACTGACGGCGATTTTCACAGCGGAAGCTTGCGCCGGGTTGCTCCAACCGTGCATGATGAGGGTCAAGCTGTAGGACCACGTCGCCGCTCAGCATGAAGACTCGACGTCAGCTGCCGATCCTTCGCGGTTTATTGTTGGTGCTTCTTGTCATCCCGTGGGTTTCCTCCTCGGCGCAGGACAATTACGAAATCCAGGTTTACGGTTCGGACCTGGTTGCTCCCGATCACACCATGGTGGAGCTGCATTCGAACTTCACCGTCGAGGGCAGCAAGACGACCATCGACGGCGTCCTGCCCACAAACCATGCCGAGCATGAAACCGTGGAAATCACGCAGGGCATCAACGACTGGTTCGAGACCGGCTTTTACATCTTCACCAGCATTCAGTCTGATGGCGGCTGGCAATGGGTGGGCGATCACATCCGCCCGCGCTTTCGCATTCCGGAGTCGTGGCATTGGCCAGTGGGAGTAAGTTTGTCGAACGAAATCGGTTACCAGCGCCCCGAATTCTCAGCCGACACCTGGACCTGGGAAATCCGTCCCATCGTAGACAAGAAAATTGGCCGCTGGTATCTGAGCTTCAACCCCACGCTCGACCGCTCGTTTCATGGCCCCAGCGTGAACCAGGGCGTAGTCTTCTCTCCCAATTTCAAGTTCAGTTACGACATCACCAAACGAATCGCGGGCGGGCTCGAGTATTACGGTTCCTATGGACCGATCACGGATTTCAGTCCACTCCACGATCAGCAACAGCAGTTCGTCCCTGCCATTGACGTCGATCTCGGTCCGGAGTGGGAGTTCAACTTTGGAGTTGGCATCGGTGCAACCGCTTCCACCGATCACTTGATCATCAAGTGCATTATCGGAAGGCGCTTTTCCTGGACGCACGACCGCAAATAAATGATCTAGCCGATCGGCTCCGGTGGCGGCAACGGCGGCGCCAGAACCTCTAAGGCGATTGGCGGCGGATGCAGCAGCGCGTCCAGCGGCGGATAGCGCGATGCGAAGAAGTAAATGGAATAAGCAGGGAAGAACACAATCGTCGGCACCGAGATCAAAGCTATTACGTACAGAAGTACTGCGAGCGCAATGCATCCGATCACCACGGCGAGCGTAATGGTGTACAGGTTCCAGGTGAGACCGGCAGTCTTTCCGAGAATGACCGCGACAACGCCAAAGCCGCCGACCGGAATCAGCAAAATGAGAACCACGATGACAGTAAGAATTCCCACAGCCACTGAAGCGGCTACGGCCATGACGATCTTCATGCCGAGATAGCCGGCGTAGCTACCCTTCTCCGACCTCAGTCTAGGCAGCAGGCGGCGCCAGCCTTCGAAGGCGGTGACGTTTTCGAGAGCCATCTCCGGCACCACGAAATCTTTGGTCAGAACATGGACTACCAGGGAAAGCAAAATGAATCCAATCACAACAAAGAACAAAAATATGCCGCCCAGGATGAGTGGAATCATGTGATGCCGGGGATCTTTGAGCCAACCTGCGGCAAAAGCGAACGCGGCAGGAATTCCAACCAGCACTGTCAGGCCGACGAACATCGCAAGAATAAAAACAAGCTGCCACACAAAGTAGCGCAACCCGGCACCATGCCGGCGAGCCCATCCGAGCCGGATTTCGCAGCGCTTCGCGATCACACTGTCAAACAAGATGAAGCGCATCACGCTGCTCACGTAGAGGAACACGATCCACAAAACCACGGCCACTACGATTAGCAACGCGATCAATGAGGCGTATAGCAAAAGATTATTGAGGTGGGGCAGCGGGAGGGACTGCCCGCCACGGGGATTGCCTGGCGTCTGGAAACTGCTGCCGTTGCATCCCCCGGAGCTAAGTTCACCCGCAAGAAAGCCCACGAACGCAAGCTTCGCCCACTCCGCCGCGCGGAACGGATGCAGAAGTTGCTCTTTCGTGTGCCGGAGAGCAGGGTTAATGGCATCGACGGCGGAAATCGGCAAAGCAAGCACCTCGCGAAGTCCTTGGAGAACTGGCAGCAAGGTACCGCTAACTGGGAATCGGGTCAAATGAATTTGTTAGGGAGCGCCGGGAACCAGCCACGGATTTTCTATTCGTAGCGCAGGGCTTCCACGGGATCCAGCTTGGATGCGCGCAGTGCCGGGACCAATCCGCTGATCACGCCAACGACCAACAGCACTAACGTGGAAAGCGTTACCGTCATTAGAGAGATTTGCAAATGTATATCGCCCTTGCCCGACTCGTCTTCAAACAGCGGACCCATGAGTGGCAAAGTGCCTACAGCTGCGGCAATCGCATACGACAAGACCACGCCGATTGCGCCGCCCAACATCATGATCAACAATGTTTCAGCCAGGAATTGAAACTTGATGTGGCGTTTCCTGGCTCCCAGAGCGCGACGCAGGCCAATCTCACGAATACGTTCATCGACCGAAACCAGCATGATGTTCATAACTCCGACGCCGCCAATGCCGAGAGTCAGCGTCCCGATGAATGTGAGCAGCACCTGCAATCCGATGGTCAGCGCATCAATAACCGGACGGAACTCGTCACGCCCAAACATCTGAATCGCCTTGGGGTCCGTCGGCGAGAACTGTTGTCGCGTTGCCACCGCTGCCAGCACCTGCGCCATGGCCTTCTTTTCAAACTGTGGCGCGACGGGTGCGAAAATCAAGACTGCTGCGTCCCGCGTATTCCAAAGATCGCCTGCGGCGGAATATGGAATCCAGACCGATTCGTCATCGCTGCTGAAGTAATTGCTGAGCTGAATCTTGCGGGCCATGATGCCAATGACGGTAAAGCGCACGCCGCCGATGGTCACCGTTTCGCCCACCGCGGGACGTCCGCTGAACAGTTGCTCTCGAATGCGTCCGCCGAGGAAAGCAACGCGCCGACGCTCCAGTTCGTCGCTGGCGTTAATCCAGCGCCCTTCGGATGGCACTTCATTGCGCATCTCTCCATATTCCGGGCAGACGCCGCGGACGGCCGCCGTCCCTACCATCCTGTCACCGTAGGCAATGCCCGGCCGGTGCACCGTCTCCAGACAAACATGCTTCACCAGAGGTGCGGTTTCTTTCACCATGTCGACGTCGGCCTGCTCGAAAACGACCTTCTTTCCTGCCCGCTGTCCGCCGGGCTGTTCGCTGGTCTGCTGCGGCCAACAGATGACCGCACTTTTGCCAAAGGCATCGAAACCGCCGACGAGGATTCTGCGAAAGCTGCTGCCATACGCAATGAGCAGCGTGACCGTCGTGATCCCCCAAACGATGCCCAGCATGGTCAGCAGGCTGCGCGTGGTGTTGCGCTTCAGTGCGATCCAGGCTTCGCGAATGATTTCGATCGGCATAACTTTTGAAAACCAAAGGCCTGAATTACAAAGGGGACGAAGTTACACAAAGGGTCGAGAACGGATCTCCTTCGTGAACCTTTGTGACCTTTGTGGTTAATGCTCTTTCTATCCTCCCGCCTCAAATCTCAGCGCCTCGATGGGATCGACGGATGCTGCTTTTCTAGCCGGGTATAGCGCCGAGAGCACGGCAATGCCTCCCAGCAGCGCACAAGCCAGCAAGCCTGTCTTCCAGGTGGGCAGCAGACCCGCGAAGAAGTCGGGCATCGGGAGCAGATCGACCAGCGAACAAATTCCGTAGGCCACGCCCAACCCAACCCCACCGCTAAGAACCGCGATCAGTAACGCCTCCAGGAAGAATTGCCGCAAGATAGTGTGAGCGGGCGCGCCAAGTGCCTTGCGTACCCCAATCTCGCGAGTGCGCTCGCGCACCGCGACCATCATGACGTTCATCACTCCCAGCCCACCCAGAAAAAGCGTTACGACTCCGACTGCACCGAGAAAGTACTTCATGCCATCCGTCATCTGGCGGAATGCTTGCGCCTCCTGCACCGTGTCCCAGATGGGGCAAGCTTCTTTGTCACGAGGATCGAAGTTGTGCATTCGCGCCAGCGCCGTCCGCACTTCGCGTTTACAGCTTTCGTGTTGCTCGACGGATTTGGGCGTGACCAGCAACTGATCGAAGGTGGTGGGCGTGCCCGGAGGCTTGTCCGGAAAGTCGCGCCGCATGGCGCCAAAGGGAATAAAAATCTTGTTCACGTCCCAACCGTCGTAGCTGGAATCCTGTTTCTTTTTCGCCATCACGCCGATTACGACGTAAGGAAAATCATTCAAGTAAACGTTCTCGCCGACTGGATTACGTCCGGGAAACAATTGCTTCGAAGCATCGCTGCCCAGGAACGCCACCCGCCGGCCTTCGCGAGTGTCTTCCCAATCATAAAACCGCCCTTGTCCCACAGCGAGGCTGCGAATCTCCTGAAACGGCGGCTGCGATCCCGTAACCAGGAATGCGGCATTGTTGAAGTTGCTGTGGGCCCGGACGTCTTCCTGTTCAAGCTCCGGAATAGCGTATTGGCAATCAGGCGCGTCGGCTTGCACCGCAGCCACATCAGGGTCCTCCCAGTGCACCGTTCTCCCAGCCCGCGCTCCCCCAGCTTGCAAGCTGGTACGACCGTGAAAAACGATCATCACGTCCTTGCCTAAAGTTTTGGCTTGGTCCTCCTGACCTTTTCGCAATCCTTCCCCGGCCGCCACCATGAGAACAATCGAGACGATTCCCCAAGCGATGCCGAACATCGTGAGGAACGTTCGGAGCTTGTGGGACCACAGCGTCCGAAGTACATCGCCAATGAGATCGCTGAGGACCATCCCGTTTATTGGACGCGCCGGGTCGTGGAACGTAAGCCGGGCAAAACCAACGTCCTGATAGGTGATACGGGTTAGAAGAGGGATTTGTTCAGAGAGTCTGTAGAGACGCAGCTGATTTGTTCCATCCAGCCTTCAAATTCCTTCAGTGCCAACTCGCACTGTAGGCGGTGCCGTTCGTGGCGGTCGCGGATTTTCCGATCCAGCGGCGGTAGAAGGTCAAACGTTATGTTCGCCGGTTGAAATCTCTTTGGGTCGGCCTGTGTGATGTAATTCATCAACGATCCGAACGCTGTTGCGCGAGGAGGCGGAACTGGCTCCGCGCCCGCGGCCAGTGTCGCTGCATGAATGCCCGCCATGAGACCGGCTGCGATCGATTCCACATACCCTTCGACCCCACAAATCTGTCCCGCAAACAGCATGCGCGGATGTTTTTTCACCTGCAGAGTCTCAGACAACAGAGTCGGCGCATTGATGTAAGTATTGCGATGAATCTGCCCGTACCGGAGGAAGCGAGCATTTTCAAGCCCAGGAATCAATCGCAGCACGCGTGCCTGCTCGCCAAATTTCAAATGGTTCTGGAATCCGACCAGGTTATAGGAATCCGCGCGCAGATTCTCCTGGCGCAACTGCACCGCCGCATAAGGAATCCGACCGGTGCGCGGATCTTTGAGTCCGACCGGTTTCATGGGGCCGAAGCGAAGGGTGTCGCGCCCCCGCCGTGCAATCTCTTCGATCGGCAGGCAACTCTCGAAATAATTCAGCTTCTCCCACTCGCGTTCTTCGACCGATTGTGCCATCAGCAACGCGTCATAAAAGCGATCGTACTCTTCTCTCGACATTGGGCAGTTGATATAGTCGGCCGAGCCTTTGTCGTAGCGTGCCGCCAGATACACTCTCGCCATATCGATGGAATCGGCCTCGACGATTGGGCTGATCGAATCGTAGAAGAACAGGTGCGAAGCCCCGCTGAGCCGGCCGATTTCCCGTGAAAGCGCGTCCGACGTCAGCGGACCGGTGGCAACGATCGTGATCTGATCTTCGTCAATCTGCGCAATTTCCTCGCGACATATCGTGATCAGCGGGTCGCGCGAAACAGCTTCGGTCACCCGAGCGGCAAACGTCGTACGATCCACGGCAAGCGCGTGTCCAGCGGGCACTGCGCAATCCCGAGCAATTCCTATCAGCAACGATCCCGCGCGACGCAACTCTTCCTTCAACAGCCACGGCGCCGTGTTTTCCGTTTCGGACTTCAGGGAATTCGAGCACACCAGTTCGGCGAAATCTCCAGTCTGGTGCGCCGCCGTCGAGAGCACGGGACGCATTTCGAAAAGTTCGACCTCAACGCCCCGGCGCGCACACTGCCACGCCGCTTCCGATCCCGCCAATCCCGCACCAATGATTTTGACTCGTGGTCTCACGAGGCACTCTCCGCCAGTCGTCGCAATTCTTCTTCCTTAAGCAAAATCAACCGCCAATCGTCCAGAAACTCAGCTCCAAGCGATTTGTAGAATTCGACAGCCGAGTGATTCCAGTCGAGCACCTCCCAACGCATGCCATGACAGCCGTCGTGTTGCGCAATGCGGGCTACGGCCGCCAGGAGGCGCTTGCCGATTTTTCGTCCTCGAAACTCGGGCCGCACAAACAAATCTTCCAGGAACAGCTGCCGGCCTTGCCAGGTGCTGTAAAAATCAAAGTACAGAGCATAACCAGCCGGTTCCCCATTCCACTCCGCAATCAGTGCCCGAAACTTCGGCAGCGGACCGAACCCGTCGCGCGCAAGGTCCGCTTCCGTGATGGTTACCTTATCCAGTTCATGCTCATACTCCGCCAGTTCTCGGATCATTATCTTGAGCAGTGTCACATCCTCAACCGTCGCCGCACGAATTGAAAGCATCAGACTATTCCCAGGGAAAAAACTTAATTGCTGATCAGTGTCGATTGGCTGGACGCACAAACCCACGTGCCGCCCTGATTGACCCAGGTGTCCGTGAAGCGTCCGCGGTGGGAGTACGGTTTGCCATTCCGCACGCCCTTCTCCCGATAGATTCCGGTCACCACCGCGCTATCGCCATACATGTACGCAGTCATCGACTCATTGACGATCTGTTCCGGATGCAACGACCGAGCCTTGACGCTGGTCATGAACTTGGCCTTGTCCATGAGCGAGCCGTCGTAGTCAATGTAAACCAGCGTGCTGGACAGCAAACCTTCGAGTGCCTTGGTGTCGTTGTTTTGCTCCGCCTGTTTCCAGGTATTTTCCAAGGCCAGAATCTTGGTTCTCTCGGAATCTCCATGAGCAGCCTCTTGCGCAGCCAGCGGCATGGAAACAAACCAAAGCAACACACACATGACCATCCCCGTTCTCATGGAAATCTCCTCCCGACGGTGCAGGGACCCGAGTTCGAGGCAGTCAGCGATATCTCGACCGCTGCTTCATTATACGGAGTGCAATTCTGATTTTTTGCGAGGGGGTTAAGCAGAAGAGGCTCGCGCGGACACCGAGTAGCTAATTAGCGGTTGAGCTTTTCGTAATAGCGATTGTCGTATAGCGTGGTTGAGTTCTGAACAAACTCCAGGATGCGATGCATTCTAACTTTGTCTTCGCGATTCAATTCCTTGAACTGCACCGCAATGCCGGACCCGGGATGGATCCTGGCCACGGTACCCTCGGCATGCAGCTTGCCATCATCGATTGAGAAGACCAGTTTGAGACTAGTCCCCGGCGTCAGGATTGCGCTGGTTTCCACATAACATCCGCCCATGCTGATATCGATCAGATTCCCGAAGATGGGACCAGCTTCGGTCTCCGGATGCAACTCGATCGTGATGCGGCATTTCATGCGCGCATAGAGCCTGCGGTTCTTGCGCGATGGCTGCTGTTGTTTTTCCAGATACATCCGCCGGTCGGCCTCCGCCAAAAGCTGCTCGGCATCTTTTCCGTCCTGGGGATACATGGCCTGGCCAACACTCAGCGAAAGAATGTCTTCGGCGCAAACTTCAAATCCGGCCTGCTTGGCCAGTTCTCGCAGCTGGTAGGCTTTCTTGACCGACGCATCGGTGGGCAGCCCCGGAGCGATGACCACAAATTCGTCTCCGCCCATGCGGGCAACGTAGTCGTACTCGCGGCAGGTCTCTTTCAGCGCTTGCGCAAATAGCCGCAGGACGCGGTTACCCTCCAAATGGCCGAAGCGGTCGTTAATCTGCTTGAAGCCATCCATGTCGCCGACCATCACGGTCAAGGTCGTGTTATCGCGCTTGCAGCGAGCCAGCTCGCGGTCGAGCTGCAAGAACAACGATCGGGCATTCGGCAGCCCGGTGAGATAGTCGGTCGTAGCAGAGTTCTCGGCTTGCTGATACTTCAGCGCATTCTCAATCGCCAGCGCCATCTTCGAACTGATCGCCAGCAGGATGCGCAAGTTGTCCGAGGTAAACGCATCTCGTTCGCCACGATAAAGAGCCAACACTCCAATCACACCGGCGACGCCTTCAAGCGGAATCGCCAGAGCCGAGCGCAGTGTGCTGAACTTGGTGGGATCGTTCAGATATCCGGGCTCAACCGAAGGATTGCCATTAATGATCGGTTTCCGGTTGTGCGCTACCCACCCCGACAGTCCCTGCCCGAGAGGAATGCGTAACGACGAGAACAGACGGAAATTGTCACCATTCACATACTCGGGGATCAGTTCTTCATTTCGCCGAACATAAATCGCGATAGCATCGTACGGCACCAGCGACCTCAGTTTCACCGAAAATACTGACAGGGTCTCGACCAGACTGAGTGAAGCGCCCAGATCCTGGCTGAGCTCGAAAAGCGTCTGAGCTTCTTGCCGAGCCGCGGCGATCGAGGAAAGGAAGGTCGCTTCGTGGCCCAAGCCATCTTTGACCGAAATATTTTCAAATCCCGCGGCGGGCGCTGAACCTCGTTCCACCTTGACCTCGGTCGAGAGCAACGGATTCACTTCATGCCCGAACTGAGCCAACGCCATTTTTTCAAGGCTGAGGTATCGTTTCTTGAGAATGTCGACAACTTTCGGATCAAACGCCTTTCCTGATTCTGCCGCCAGACGCTGCATCACTTCGTTCAGTGGCAACGCTCGCCTATATTGGCGGTCGGAAGCCAAAGCGTCCAGGAAATCGACAGCCGACAGAATCCGGGCGCCGATGGGTATCTCAGTACCTTTCAGGCCCGCCGGGTATCCCGAACCATCCCACTTCTCATGGTGAGCTCGCACGATGGGCACAACCGGGTAGGGGAATCGAACTCGCTGCAGAATCTCCGCCCCGACCACCGGGTGGATCTTCATCTTCTCGAATTCTTCCAGCGTCAGGCGCCCCGGCTTCGAGATGATGTGCTCAGGCACGGCTAGCTTGCCAATATCGTGCAATAAGGCAGCGGCGTGCACCGCTTGCATTTCATCCGGAGTCACGCCTAATTCTTTGGCCACCTCGACCGCGTACACCCGCACCCGTTGCAAGTGATCGTGAGTGCTTTGATCTTTGGCCTCGATCGCCAGTGCTAACGCCTCAATGGTTCGAAGATGCAGGCTCGCCATCTCCTCGACGTGCCGCTTCTCATCCTCCAGCTTGCCCAGATACAACCGGTACGAGCGGTAAATCACATAGATCGCCGGCACCAGCAGCAGCGACGTCTCCCAATAAAACGTCTGATTGAACCAGCCAATCGCCCCGGCAATTCCGGCGCCCACCAGGTAGTAAGGAAACGACCAGAAATAGCAATCCACCAAAATCTTCGTCAGCCGCTTCCCTTCAGTGAGCGATATGACGGTTGCAATCGATCCCGTATTGGCTACGAAGTAGGTGCAAGCCGCGATCCCGAGCAACAACGGCCGGCTATCGACCAGCAGACTGAAGAATGGGTGATGATAAACAAAGTAGGCCAGAGCCGTTGAAAGCGCGCCCGCGCATACGTTGAACGTGACCTGTATCGCGTTCGGCCGATCCGGATACAGGGACTGCACCAGGATGGACACGCAGCCCAGAATCAAAGTTTCCGAGAAGCTTAGTTCCAGGACTCCCAGCAGGACAAACAGAAAGTTTACCGACATCGTGCCCGTAATTCCGGGCAAATTGACCTTCATCCGCGAGGCCAGAACCGCAATCCCCAGATAACAGATGAATTCGGCAATGTTCTTACTGCTCTGGTGGATGGCTCCGTAAAGGAGCACAGCTGTACCTGCGGTCACAATCAGGCCAATGAACATCTGGGCCTGCAGTGTCAGATTTCTCCACGACTGTGACTGGCCAGCCATTCGGGTCCTGTCGGTCTCGGGGGAGAAGAGCAGAATCGATACTTAGAAATACCATCTAATGTGTTTAGGAACAACGATTTACGGAGATTCCCGTAAACTTCAGTAACCTCTCAGACGTGACGGGAAGAGGCCCAATTCCGGCAACGAAATCACACCCCGAAGCCTTCGACGATTCAGTAATTTACGGCCCGGGACCAAGGCGGTGCCCCAGGTTCGCGCCCGTTCCTCAGGGCGCTAACCTAGGGACCGCCGACAATACAACCGGACCTCTCCAGACGCCTGCGACCTGTTCGTTCAATGTGCCGAGGACATGCGCCGCCGCGTCGCTAGGGGCATTTACGGATACGTGGTCATGCCCGAACACGTCCAACTGCTAGTCAACGAACCGCGAGACGCTCGACTGGCCGACGCCATTCACTTTCTGAAGTTGTCCTTCGCCAAACGACTATGCCGTCGAAGGCGCCCTGCACAATCGAGTTCATACCGCCTGTAGAAATCGCTTTTGGGTAGGGCACGGCGCAAAGCCGTGCCGTTAAGGTCTGACAAAATGCGGGCTTTGAAAGCAATCCGGGGACCGGTCCCCGGATTAGCCGGAATGCTGCTCGCTCATCGGATGGTCACAAGTCTCGGAAGTCGTCAACGCCACTCCAAGCCCATGTTGTCGTCAGTGATGATCAGTCGGCCTTGCAGCCGTTTGCGAAGTTGGGTGTCATTTTCGATTGAAAAGGGCTGCCGTCCGGTCGGATCCTCCTTGATATTCGCAATCTCGTCGAGCCTTGCCATCTGCTTGGGATCGTTCGCGTCGATGACATGCCTGCCGTCGATGACGTAGCTGAGAAGCACCGCCTTCCACCTAGCACGATCAAACTCGATCGGAGAATCGCTTACCGCCAGAGAATTCAAAAAGCGAAGAGCATAGGGATATACCGCTAGTCCAGTTGCCATCACATCTTCGGAACCGGTCGTGTTGTAGAACAGAACGCCACCCGAGTTGAGGTGTTGGCGTGCCATTCGCAGAAAGTCCACCGAAAGCAAGTTAGAACTATGGTTGCGCCAGTAGAATGAAGTGTTTATTACGATGGCATCAAATCTTTGCCCAGGATTTCGTGCCAGCCACCGTCGACCGTCGTCGATGGTGATCTGCACTCTTGGGTTTCCCAAGAGGCTCGCTACGGCCGGATACTGCGGAATGAGTTTCAGATACCCTGGGTTGATTTCCACGACTTTCAGTTCTTCGAGTTGCGGATGGTTAGCTACGACTTGTGCCCAAGAACCCGACCCCAGTCCGATCATTAGCACGTGTCGCGGTGTAGGATGTAACGCACTCAGCGCGAAGGGCCGCGCAATCATGTTTACATCGTTCATCAGATCGACGTTGAATCGTCCGTCATAGACGCCACCGCCGAACACTATTCCGTTTGGAGTTATGCCGACGGTACCGCTCCGGTCTTCAACCACCCGTTGGAAGTGCATCTTCGGATACTGGTTCTTGAACAATAAACGATCATAAATCGTACTGAACACGGGGCTGCTGCCAATCGCGACGAGTAATGCCGCAGCTACACCAAATGCTGCCCCGAGCTTCAACTTTCCGGGTAGTCTTCCTTTCATGGCGAGCACAACAACCGCAAACACAACGCCTCCAATCAGAAGCAGCAACGAAATCGAAAACAAGGAAAAATGGTCCATCAAGACGAAGCCCACCACAAAGCTGCCCAAAGTCGACCCGACAATGTTTGCCGTATAAAGGTAACTTAGTGCGGCACCGGCGGGGCCAGTGGGATCGACCGAGAGGTGCGCGATGAGGGGAAAGATCGCACCGAAGAGGAGTGCTCCCAGGCAGATTGATAACATCAACGCCACAGATGCAATCCAGGTTGTGCTGCCGGTCCCCTCTGGCGATGCGAGCTTCAAGGCGAGCGCCAAGCCAGGAGCCACTGCAAAGGCAAAAATAGCAGAGCCAAAGATGACCACACCCAGTTGGAGCGCCGCCGCCGGTCGAATATGGCTGCCCCTTGAAAACCGCTCAATAAACCTTGATCCGAGTGCAATGCCCAGAAGATAGCTACCCAGCAAAGATGCGAACGCGCGCGCAGTGTCACCCGCAGCAAAGGCTAACAGGCGATACCAGATAATCTCGTAAGAAAGCGCCGCAAAACCACAAAAAGCCGCGCAGGAGAGAGCTAGCGGAAAAGGCAAAAGGCGATCTTGGTGCAGGACACTGGGTTCTATCGATGTCCTGGGGGTAGGCCCCCCTTTCTTTTCGTACTCGGAGTGGAAGCTGTAGACAAGCGCGCCTGCCCCCACTAGAGCATTGATAGAGGCAGCGAATCGGATTGATCCGGATTGGCCGAGAAGCCGCATCAGCACATCCGCGGCTACGAAGCACGCCACGCCTGAACCGAGGGTGTTGGCAAAATACAATCCGCCTACGGAACTCCCGATGTTCTTCGATGAACGCACCAGGTGCTCGACCAGGAGCGGCAGAGTTGCTCCCATGAGCAGCGTTGGCACAATGATCAATGAGAACGAGGCCAGCCCTGTCATTGCCGGGGAACTACCCGCGGTGAATTCGGCGATCCAGCGGAATAGGTTAAGCGAACCAACTCCAAACGCGGCCGTCCCAAGCTCAGCAACTGCAAACCATGTCAGCAGCGGTAGGCGTGTAATTTTGGATAATCTACCGCCCGCCAAACTACCGAGCCCAAGGCCGAGCATGAAGGCGCTAACGACGATGGTCACGGATTGAATGTTCAGACCATAGATGGCGAACAATGCCCGCTGCCAGACGATCTGATAGATCAGCGCGGGGAAGCCTGAGCAGAAAAACAAAATGTGGATCCAAGGCACGGGTTCCCGTCGCCGCTGCGCTCTGGCGATAACGAGAAGAAACACGAGGATCAAGCCTATGATCCAAAACCCAGCGTTTGCGTCCATTTCAGCTCTTCAGATCGTTCGGGATCCTCGGATTGCCAACCATAACAGACCAGCTCGGGACGTGGTCACCGAGATCCGGGAACAGCCGGTCCCTAAGCGCTGCTCTGGGCCGAGGAACCCTCCCCGTCTTCAAGGAAAACGATTCGTCCGGGACATGATTCGTCCGCGACAACGCTCAGCGTGGCAACGGCTCCGGCAAGTCCGCCAGCGCGTATCCCATGACTGCCATGGCTGCTGCGTTCTCGCGAAGCTCCTGTGGGACAATCTTGTCTAGCGTGTCAGCGGCGGTGTGGTGGTAATTAAAATACGTTCGAGAATCCTGCATGATTCCGAGCGTAGGAACTCCGGCTTTGGCCAGCGGAGCAATGTCCGCACCTGGGCTGCGATCGGTCAACTGGATCAGGTTTGCTCCGAAGGATTGCAGGACATCTTGCACCGGCTTCAGCAGAGGCAAGCTTTTGGGGTTGATCTTGGCATAGAAACCTAAAGGGTGCGCAGCGCCGTTGTCGCTCTCAATGGCGGCCATGTGATTCGCCAGTTCCGCCGCGTGATCTTTTGCGTAAGCGTCGTGCCCGCGCCCGCCGTTTTCTTCGTCCATCCAGGCAATGACGCGGATGGTGCGCTTGGGATGCAGATGCAACCGCTGAACCAGTTCCCCCGCTTCCATGGCAACCGCGACTCCCGCGGCGTCATCGATCGCGCCCGTTCCCAGGTCCCAGGAGTCGAGATGCCCCGAGACGATCACGACTTGTTCGGGATGCTCTGAACCCTTGAGATCCGCGACCACGTTGTAACTCAACACGTCTGGCCCGGTCTGTGAAGTGAGCGTGAGGTGCATGCGAACTTTGCCTTGAACCGCGAGTCGCGCCATGAGATCGGCGTCCTCGCTGGTCACAGCTCCAGCCGGAATTCCCGCGGCCGCACTCCATCCGGTATGCGGCAGACGATAGTCCGCATTCCCGACCGAGCGCACGAGGGATGCAACCGCGCCTAACTCCGCCGCGGTTTTTGCGCCTCCAGCGCGAAATGCCACGGCTTCGCCATAAGCCTCGCCCGCCAACCCGTTCGCCGCCTTTTGCTTGTCAAAGACAACGTTGAATAGCACAATCTTTCCCGCGACTTTCTCGCGGCCCAGCGCCTTCAACTCGTCAAAGCTGTTCACCACGACAACTTCTGCGGTGATGCCCTCGGCGGAAGTCGGTATGTTTCCGCCTAACGCGGTAAGCACAATCTTCTGGTTGGTTCCCGGCGCTTGCCCCGGATATTCCACCAGTTCCGCTGTCTCGACCCCACGCATCCAGTGCGGAACTTTGACTTGCTCCAGGCGAACATCGAGTCCTAGCTCGCGCAATTCATCGGCGACATATTGCACGGCAGCCGCGGCTTGGGCGGAGCCGATGGCCCGCGGACCGATGTTGTCGGTAAGGTGGGCGAGTTGCCGGTAGGCATAGTCGTCGGAAAGCGCGGCATCGCGCAATGCAGACAATTCGGTCCTTATCTGCGACGAATAAGGTTGTGCTGATTCGGGGCCCTCTCTCGAAGCCGCCGAGTGGCTGGATTTCAGAGTTTCCGACTTACAGTGGCTGACAGTGGTGGCGGCGAGCAGCAGTGCAGCAGCAATTTGAAGGCGCATGTTGATCGCTAGTGTAGCCGGATGTCTGGCCGACGGGAAGCGCTTCGCGGCTGGACCCCGGTGCGGAGCGTCCCCCAAAAAAGCGGCCCCATTTCTGGGGCCACAGTTCAAAAGAGGCAAAGGGTAGGAAATGTCAGGAAAGGCGATGCAAAGGACCGATCCGGCAGCCGGACCGGCTAAGAGTGAGAAGTCGAGAACGGAGAGTGAAGGTCAAGCGCGGCCTCTTTTCTTACCTCGGAAGGGAGCACTTCCCCGACCAAAACTTCCGTTTCGATACCGAAAGGACGGCCTCCCTGCAAGTCAATGCAAATACGTTATTTACAAAGACTTTGCAGATTCAACCGCGCTCACGTCGAAGCAGATCCCAAGGGCAAAATCATGCACATTCCTGCACATTGACTGCAGGACACTACTCCGCCCCAACCACATCAAGGCTTTATTCAGACCATGGGTCGCGTCTATGAGTTGCCCGCGACCGTTCGCAGCTTGCCTGGCAGGAAATGATAGGGTGGCCAGGGCCCGCTGAGGACCAATTCGCAATTCTTCAATTGCTTAGCGGCACTGCTATAACGGTTTTGATACTTTTCCACCGACTTCGAATCAATCAGATGCGCGATGTCAATCATCATCCCGTCGGTATTAACTCGTTTGCAACTAATCTCTTCTTCGAGAGGATTGAACATCTTGTGGACCTGAACCGCCAGCCCCCGTGCTTTGGTCTGGCGCTCGCGGTCTTTGGAAGCCTTTTCCCGCAGCTTGATCAAGTAGTCGCCGCCGACTGTGTCCGGCAACACCACATCGGCCATAGCGGCTCGCAGCGAGCCATCCTTGACCAACACCTTGAGGTGCATCTCGGCCTTACCGCGTAGCCGGGCTACGCTCATTCCAAAGGCACGGCGGTTGGTTCGGACCGCTTGCCGAAGGGCTTCATCACTATCGAAAATGGTCCCAAAACGGAACGGAAGGACCGTGCCGTGTCGAAAGCAGACACTCACTACCCGCGCATGCTCCAGGACGGTTTTGTCTTCCAGTTTCTCGCCGCCCTCGGCCGTGCGGTCGTACTCGCTGACTACCACAGCAAACTCGCCGCTGGGATAGCTCAGGACTGGGGCTCCGTTCACACCTTGAATTCCCTCGAGGAGGAAGGGGCGCCGCGTGCGTACTCCGTTGTTTAGGTTCTGTTGCTCAGTGAGGCAATAAGCGTACCACGCCATAAAAGGTTTCTCCGAACCTAGTCCGAGGCAGTAGTGTCCACCTCGTGACGAGACAGTTGGTTACGGCTCTTGAACCTGGAAGAAAGGGCGGTACCACGATTGGATCGGACGCTTACCACCGCGTCCTAAGTAACATATTACTTCAGTACTCGAAAAATGCAACCTTTTTGTAACACGGGGCATCTCCCCGACCGAAAAAAAGCATTTCCGCAGCTGAAATGACCGTAGGTCATACGATTGCCCCCCACACTCGCAATCTGAATCCCGCCGGGCCCTACCTCGGACGCACGAATTCACAAAAACTTAACACCGGTGAAACGTGTTCTACACCTCAAGTCACTATCCTCTCATGTGAGCGGCACTATCGCCGCGAAAGGTTTTTACCACGTGGGACTCCGGGGACCTGTCCTGAGTTCAGGTCCCCCGGTTTTACCTTCCGCGCCGCTTGCAGTGCTAACCGGGGAGGATGCTCCATGACCCATTTGAACGATGGTCACCGAAGGATTCTGCTGATTGATCAAAACCGCACCAAACAGAATCTCCGCGCCACCATCCTGAGGAACTACGAAATTGAAGTCCACACCGCCGACCGCTTGGACGACGCGGGCCCCCTTTGTGCGAGGCATTTCTATGATCTCGTGCTGCTGGCGGCACCAGAAAACTCGGAAGAGATCGCAGGAATTTCCGCACGAATCCGGCAGATTAACCCGCGCCAGCGAATCGGGTTGCTGGTCGGCCCGCCGGCTTTCGTGCAGGAGTTGGGCGGAACGCGAAAGAAGGCTGCCTCGATCCGCCGCATTCCCACAACCTACGCCGCGGAGACCTCGCGCGACCCGGTTTCCTCGTCCTGTGCATCCTCGCCACAATGGCAGGAGATGATTCGGAAACTGGTCAGCGACTGGTACGTCGATCACAATAGCCTTTTTGGATTGGCGAGCCTGGCGAACCGGATCGCGTAGCGCGATCCGCACAGCTATTTCTTCTTGGACCCGTTGCCGCCATTCTTGGCTGCGGCGCGCTCCTCGAGGATCTTCGTCACCACCCGCAGCATCTCGTCCCAGGGTGCGGGCTTGCCCGTCCAGATTTCAAATTGCCTCGCCGCCTGTTGTACGAACATCTCGATGCCCGGGATCACTTCCGCCCCCGCCGCCTTGGCCAATTTCATCAGACGAGTTTCCGGCGGATCGTAAATCATCTCGAAGACGTAGCGCGCCTTGATTTCATCCTGATTCAAAGGCGACTCCTGTGAGTTGCCCATGCCCACCGGCGTGGCATTGATGATTACATCAAAGCTGAGTTTCTTCAGGTCAGCTCGCTTCAGAGTTCGTGCCCGCGCCGACCGCGCCAGTTTCTGAGCCTGCGCGAGTGTACGATTTAGCACATAAACCTCGGCGCCTCGCTCCTTTAGTCCAAACACCGCCGCCCGCGCCGCGCCGCCAGCTCCCAGAACCAGTATCTTTGCCCCTTCGATGGTGATCCGCTGCTCCAGCGGCCGTACCACCCCCGCAGTATCCGTATTGAAACCGTACAGATTTCCGTCCTGCGCCCGCACCACGGTATTGCAGGCGCCAATCTTTATCGTATGAGAGTCCGTGTTGTCGAGGTGGGACAGAATCGCGGTCTTATACGGCATGGTGACGGAAAGACCATGAATTGGGATGTCGCGCACGCAGGCCAGCAGATCCTTCAGAGTCTTCGCGTGCAGCGGGACATATACCCCGTTCACCGTCTCGCGTCGCAGCGCCGCATTCATAATTGCCGGCGAAAGCGAGTGGGCCACGGGATCGCCGGCCACTCCGTAGACTCTGGTCGCAGCGTCCACTTGCTCGATGCGGTAAGTGCTTCGCAAGTCCTGTGCGGTGACCTGGCCGGGCGCCGTTTTCTCATCCTGGCTTACTGCCGCGAAGGTGAACACGCTGCCCGCGCGCACACCCAGCACCCGGCTGATGATGCCCTGTTCCCCCATGCACACACCGATCAGCGAATGTTGATCGCCATTTTTCTCGAGGAACTTCATCATCAGCACGTTGTCGTAAAGCGTAGTCGCCGTGCTCACGATCTTGTAGAAGTCGGCCGAGATCGCGACCATCTTCTCCAGCGTCTCTTCCAGATTCTTCGTCGCCCGGAAATCATGGTGCGAGAGGATGAGCGCCGCATGGGTGCGCAAGCGCCGCAACTGCTCCTTTTTGCAATGAGCCGCGCTCTGCAACTCCAGGTCAACCACCTGGCAGCCGGCCGCTGCTGACTTGGCCAGTATGTCCAGTTGAGAGGCGATCGAACCCCGGAACTTTCCCCCAGCCGCCACCCGCCGGCAGGTCGCCATCGCGACTACATGGGAGTGGTACTCGGCAAACTGTTTGATCTTCGGTAACGCCAGCGCAGGGCGCGGCAGGTAATCTAACCTAAACTCTAGAAAGATGTTGTCCCGAACCAGAGCCTCCGCCTTTTCAAGCATCTCGGTCGGATCGGAACCGATCACCGCCACGCACACTCGGGGCAGCCGCAAAGG
>DATHPO010000171.1:0-4844 GCA_035483835.1 Terriglobales bacterium | reverse complement strand
CCTCTTGAAATAGAAATTAGTCGACCGCGAAACGATGGGTTAAGGCGACAGGGGAGAAAACGAACCAGTGCAATACTCTCCTTCAGTGATTCTTTCTATATAGACCGGGCCGCAATACGAATTTCTTCTCGAAACCACGTGTGTGCCGGCTCCGCGTTGAGTCGTTGATGCCAAGTCATGAAATAGGATAAGCCTTTGATTTCACGCGGCGGTTCGACAACCCATACGTTCGCAAGAGGTGCCATGATCTTGGCCAGCCTTCGCGGCACGGTTATCACCAAGTCGGTGCGTGCGATGCTGAGGATCGTGGGCACGAAGAACGGAATACGTAACGCCGCCTGTCTTTTCAAGGCGAGGTCTGCCAGGGGTCTATCGACAGGAGTCTGCTGTCCTTCCCACGTTTCAACGATTGCGTGTGAAAGGTTCAGATACTGTTTCACCGTAAATCGTCGTGGATGCTTCCCTTGGCTCCGAGCTATGAGACAAACGAAGTCTTCCTCATAAAGCACTTCGGACTCGAGGGTGCTCGGCGGGGCCTCTGCACTGACCGCCGTATCAATTCGGCCCGCAACAATGTCTTCATGGACGCGATCGTTCCATGCTGATGCGTGCATGTTTACTTTGGCTCCAGCTCTACGCACACGCTGAACGAGCGGAGGCATAAGCACCATGGCTGCATGGTCAGTCATTGCTACTCGAAATCGCACCTGGCTCTTGGCCGGATCGAAATGCTCTCCTCGTACCATCGCTTCAAGTCGAGGCATGAGCGATTCGAGTTCCCGCAGCACGCTTTCTCCTCGAAGGGTGCGCTCGTAGCTGCGGCCACTGCGGACGAGAAGCACGTCTCCAAACATTTCACGGAGACGTTCAAGCGCCCGGCTCATGGCCGACTGACTCAAGAAACATCGCTTTGCAGCGCGCGTCACATGGCGTTCTTCGAGTAAGGCATGGAGCGCGTTAAGGAGATTCAGGTCGACATTTCGAAGATGCACGTCACGCATGATAGGCATTCTAACAATTCATGGTCCGATTGATAAGTCAAATCCATCTCACCTCTTGAGGCAGCGGTCAGGGTCTACACATGAAGGTATGCATGCCCACGAAAGGAAAGAAAGACGAACAATGAAAAGTAAAGTGATGGGGAGCGCTATCGTCACAGGCGCCTCCGGCGGTATCGGACGAGCAGTAGCGAAGAGGCTCGCAAGTGATGGTTTTGGTATAGCCGTACACTACGCCGGAAATCCGGCCAAGGCACAAGAGGTGGTGGACGAGATCAAAGCCGCGGGTGGGCAGGCGGTTGCCCTCCAGGCGGATATCGCCAACGCTGAGGCCGTGGAGAATCTCTTCAAGCAAGCTCAAGATATTTTCGGCAGGATCGACGTGGTCGTGAACAATGCAGGCATCATGCCACTCTCTCCGATCGCAAAAAGCGATGTGGAATTGTTCGACAAAGTCATCGCCACCAACCTGCGCGGAACTTTCCTCGTGCTCGCGCAGGCGGCACAACATGTGGCGGAGGGTGGACGTATTATTGCGCTGTCGAGCAGCGTACTAGCCAAGTCGTTTCCGACCTACGGCGCGTACATCGCTTCCAAGGCGGGAGTTGAGGGACTGGTCCACGTGCTCGCCAACGAGTTGCGTGGTCGAAAGGTGACCGCAAATGCCGTCGCTCCCGGACCTGTTGGGACCGACCTGTTTCTCAAAGGCAAGACTCAAGCGCAAATCGATGAACTCAGCAAAGTCCCTCCACTCGAACGGCTGGGTCAGCCGGAGGATATCGCAAACGTGGTGTCATTCCTTGCCGGGCCCGATGGCGGATGGATTAACGGCCAAATTCTGCGAGCCAATGGGGGATTTGCCTGACGTTATCGCCTTCGAGGAAGAAAGTAGAACTGTCCGGAAGATTTGTGAATAAGAGATTAGTTCTTATTAGATCCAAATTCGATTCGAAAAAGGAGATTGAGCTGTGAAGAACGTAATTGCTGTTACAGGTGCATCGAGTGGTTTTGGCGCTTTGGCAGCACGCGCTTTGGCGCGAGCAGGGCATACAGTCTATGCGAGCATGCGTGAAACCAAGGGGCGGAACGCAGATCAGGTCAAGGAAGTGGAAAAGTATGCGGCCGACCATGGCGTGGATTTGCGCGTCGTCGAACTGGACGTTTCGTCGCAGAAATCTTGTGACACGGGCATCCAGGAAATCATTTCGAAAAACGGCAGTTTGGACGTTGTCGTTCACAACGCGGGCCACATGGTTTTTGGTCCAGCCGAAGCCTTCACCCCCGAACAACTGGGAGAGTTGTATGACATCAATGTGTTGAGCACCCAACGCGTAAACCGTGCAGCCCTGCCCCAGTTGCGTAAGCAAGGCCAAGGTCTTGTCGTTTGGGTTTCGAGCAGCAGCTCAGCGGGAGGAACTCCACCCTATCTCGCGCCATACTTTGCGGCAAAGGCCGGAATGGATGCGCTAGCCGTTGTCTACTCGCGCGAATTAGCGCGCTGGGGTATCGAGACCTCTATCATCGTTCCAGGCGCATTCACTGGCGGCACGAATCACTTCGCTCATGCGGGCTCTCCCGCTGATAAGGCACGGGCTGCGGAATACGAAGCTGGCCCGTACGCCGGTTTTGGAGAGCAGGTGCTCAAGGGTTTCGCGGCCATCGTGCCCGCAGACGCAGATGTCTCGGCCGTCGCGGAGGCCATCGTCAAGGTGGTCGATGCCCCGTTCGGCAAGCGACCTTTCCGAGTACACATCGACCCGACGCAAGACGGCGCAGAAGTCGTGAACGGAGTCTTAGATCGCGTTCGTGCTGAGATGCTTCGCCGGATTGGCCTAGCGGACCTTCTGACACCGCGCCCACGCGTATCTCAATCCCAGAGTGCAGGCTAGTTGGGTTGGAGACAAACAAACGGAGTCGAGAATCACGGCAATTTGGGGATGCTCACAGGCAGAACATCGCTGGCGGAAACGAGGAAGCGACGCTCATCGCTGCCGCGAAACGTGGAGAAGGACAGGCATTTGAAATTCTCATCGACCGTCACCAGCGGAGGATTCTAGCCATTGCGAGACGCTTCACCCGGATCCGCGAAGACGCGGAGGACATCGCCCAGCGGAGCTTCCATAAAGCCTTCGTGCACTTGCACAAATTCGAAGGAAAGTCTTCCTTCTCCACCTGGTTAACACGAATTGCGATGAACGAAGCTCTTATGTGGCTGCGCACACGTCGCGGACTGCGCGAGGTACCGATCGACGACTTGTGCGGCAAAGCAGAGAGCGCGGTACGGGTAGAGGTGCCCGATTCACACGCAGGTCCGGAGAGTGTCTTCTTACAGAGCGAGCGGAGCCGAATTCTATCCGCGGCTATGGATAAGTTGACGCCAAGAATTCGAACGGCAATCCAGCTGCGAGAGCTTCGTGAGTTATCCACGAAAGAAACCGCTCGGGTGATGGGCGTCTCGGTCGGGGCGGTGAAAGCTCGAGTGTTTCATGGTCGGAAGAAATTGCGCCATCTATTGAGGGGAGTCAGTGACTAATCGGTTGAAAACTCAAAAAGAGGAAACTGTATGTCGAACAAGCACAACATCACGCTAGCGTACACAGGAGCAGGCGGCACGATTGTCCACCGGACATTGCTGAAGCTACTTTCAGGCGACGATCGGGTGGAGCATATCAACGTTGTTGCATCGCCGAACGGGCATAGGTTGCTCCAGTTGGAGTGGGGCGTGGAAAACCCAGCGGAGATGATACCGGAGATCGCCGGCAAGAACGCAAAGAAGGTCCACGTCCTGAACGACCGGGATCTAGCCAGCCCAGTCACAAGCGGTTCCTACCCCACAACCGCCGTCATTATCGCGCCCCTTGCCGTTGGTGCGCTGTCCCGCATCGCATCGGGTGCTGCAACCGATCTCATAGAGAGGGCTGCTGATGTTGCATTGAAAGAGCGGATTCCACTGGTTCTCTGCGTGCGCGAGGCACCGCTGAATCTCATTCACATCAAAAATATGGCGGCGGCGACCGAGGCAGGCGCCATCATCTTTCCCATCACACCAACGTTCTACAACGGACAATCAACGGTGGAAAGTATCGTCGAGGAGTTTGCTCACAGAGTGCTCAGCATCATCGGACTGAAGCAAACAAACAAGTACGAATGGAACGGCACAAGCACCGAGGCGCGCAAGATCCACACTTCCCAAAATTAACCCGTCTTAACCGAATTTTGCCGGATATGTACATGCGGTGTGCCACTCAGAACAGTTGAAAAGGAGTTGTTGTATATGGCTTACAAGGGTCTACGCGAATTTCTTAATGTCCTCGAGAAGAATGGGCAATTGCTCAAAATCAGTGAGCCCGTTCTGCCCGAGCCAGATATTGCTTCCGCCGCTTGCGCTGGAACCAAACTGGGCGACCAGTCGCCGGCGCTGCTCTTTGAGAACATCAAAGGGTATACGACGGCGAAGATTGCTATGAACGTCCATGCTTCCTGGCCGAACCATGCACTCGCCATCGGCATGGCCAAGAACACGCCCCTCAAAGAACAATTCTTTGAGTTTGTGAAACGGTATCAGACCTATCCGGGAAAGATTGAAAGGCGGGCAGATGCACCTTGGAAGGAAGTTGTTATAGATAAGGACATCAACCTGTACGACCTGATGCCCCTGCTCCGGCTCAATCAAGGCGACGGGGGCTTCTATATCGATAAATCCACCGTCGTTTCGCGTGATCTGAACGACTGGGACAACATAGATACACAGAATTGCGGCATGTACCGGCTTGAAGTAAAAGGCCGTAATCGAATCGGGATTCAGCCTATTCCGGAACATGACATCGCAATTCACCTCGCGCGAGC
>DATHPO010000170.1:0-11667 GCA_035483835.1 Terriglobales bacterium | reverse complement strand
GAGTATGTTGCTGTATCAAAGAACGAAGCTCGTCTGGATTCATATGCCTCAAAACCGCAAGCGAGTACGACGGCGTTTTTGGCCTTATGGTTTCCAAACAAAATCCACCGGACTTGCTCCGAGAGTGATTTCTACTATGGGCTAGTGGTCGACCGGGAAGCGGTTTCGGCCTGAGCCGTTGTGGGTAATTTACGATTGTCGCCTTGCACCGGCCCTCCCGCGTAGCCGCAGTGACTCCGCTCCCTGGCCGGTCGAGGCAACGCGCAGTGCGGAACTCAAGCGCCGTGAGTGAAAGGAGCCCTTATGTTATCTGGCCCCAAAGGTACGGAGGAGGAGTTGATTTCACAATGTACTATTTGTGGGCGTACGGAGGCGTTATTCGAGCTTCCTGGAACAAGTGAGAAATTCTGCTGGGGCTGTAGCGCGGACTTTGGGGCGATCATCGTGCTGACTACCGAGATTGACTCCACGACGCTGGCAGGAGATTCTACTGACGATCTGCGATCGGAGCTTTGCGATATCAGCAGACGGATGTTGGACCGATCTCAATCTGCGGAGTTGGGGCAATGACTGACGGTCCCTCTTTTAACTGCGCAAAATCCGGCATTTCCCCAAATTGCGTCACTGCAATTTCTTTTTCGAGCCCTGTTTTCAATGAAGTCCAATTGGGCACGCGGTTGCATTAGTCGTAGTAGACACCCGGATGGAAGGAATACGGTACAGCACGCCCGGGACTGCAATGTCGGTCAAATGGCCTGACCGACGAAACTAGGAGTGAGACCCTGACGCGAGGGCAATCTCATCGTGGTCGGTGTACTGGGGGACCCGATCCAATTAAAATGCGTTCCCGCTCGTCCTTCGAGCGCGCTCGATCCCGGGATCCTGCGCGGCACGCCAATTGATAGCGAGGGCGCTCTTGCTGTCTGCGTCCCAGACAATATCCGCCCGATGATCGAGACAGCTTCTCTCGAACAGGCTGCGGATGCTTTCGTCCGCATGACGCAGGAGGAAATGCATGAGTATGGCATCGAAACCAAAGAGAGAAGGAATTACAGAGATCCAAGCAACCTCTATCCAGGCGGAGACGGGAGAGGTTTCGGTAGGGAACTCAGCGCGTGACGAAGAGATCAGACGTCGCGCGTACCTGATCTATCTCGAACGCGGCGAACAACAACGCCGTGAACTGGACGATTGGCTCCAAGCGGAACGCGAACTCAAACGGAGGATACTCCTGAACCCTGAGTGCGGGTCAGCGACGGCTGATATTGACATACTCATAATGCTGAATTGCCATGATCTGGGAGATTGCTGATCATGACTGGCGTAACTTAGAACACCTTCCACTTGTCAACTATAGCCAAGGTAACATGCCCGGTTCCTTATGCACGCGCCTTTCAGTTGCTCCGAACCTATCTGCGTCCGCCGACGCCTTAGTCATACGCCGCGCTCCATCGGTTGTGCGATCTGTAGAGAGGCCCGGGATGTATGAACGACAAGACGCTTCTTTTGGTCGACGACGAACCCCAGATCCGTCGCGTCCTACAAACAACTCTTTGTGAAGCGGGCTACGACGTCATCTTGACGAAGAATGGACAGGAGGGGATCAACGCGGTTGTTCGGGAGCACCCCGACCTGGTTTTGTTGGACATAAACTTGCCGGACATGAGCGGATTTGACGCCTGCAAAACGATTCGCGTGTCCTTTGCAGGTCCCATTCTTATGGTGACGGTCCGCAATTCAGTTCGTGACAAGATTGATGCTCTGGATGCCGGGGCGGACGATTACATCGAAAAGCCATTTGCGATGGGAGAGTTACTGGCGCGTGTTCGAGCAGCTCTGCGGCGTTCCAGTGCCGACCAACCGCTTCCTAGAATTGAGACGTCAGAATTCACAGTCGATTTCGAGATGCGAATGGTTAATGTTCGTGGTGACGCTGTCCACTTGACGCCGAAAGAGTTTGATGTCTTCCGTTTGCTTGTCACTCATCAAGGGAAACCGGTTTCGCACAGAAAAATCTTACAAATAGTGTGGGGGCCCGAGTATGGGGAAGAAACCGACCTTGTTCGCGTAGTCGTAAAGAATATACGCAAGAAAATCGAGAAAGATGTTGCGCATCCGCGCTACATTGTGACCGAACCTGGGATCGGTTATATGTTTCAATTGCCACCTGACATGGTTGAAAAATGGCCTCCCCGCAAGGTCTGACGCTCCTATCCCCGAATTGCTCCGTTACTGATGTTAGCTCCTTGATGCTAAGCGCTCGCGAACTCCTTTTCGCTCTCGGAGGGCACAGTGTGTCCGCACTGTGAATAGCTGCCCAGCAGCACACCTCCAAAGGCGATGCGAACGTCGCGGATCCTTACGGACCTCTTATAAATTGATCCGGCTTTCTACACATAGATACCAATAGAGTCCCTCCAGCAGAGAGTTTGAAGTCTTAGGAATCAAGAACCGCTCTCTTGCGGAGGAAAAGACATGCGTAGGACGTTGGTAGCCATCGTGGTCGCTTTGATGTGCTCGGTTTGGCCGGTTGCTGGCCAGTCGACCTTCGGCAGTATCGTCGGTGTTGTGCATGACCCGTCGCGGGCGGCTGTGGCTGGCGCGACAGTCGAGATACGAAGTTTGGAAGACAACAGCACTCACTCAATGACGACCGACGAGAACGGATCATTCGAATTTGTGAACCTAAAACCGGGCAACTATGCGGTTTCGATTCAGGCGCAGGGATTTGCCGATTTCAAGGTTCCATCCGCTCAATTAGTCGCGCGGCAGATGCTGCGGATTGATGGCGATTTGAGCCTGCAAAGTCAATCTCAGACCGTGGAAGTGACCGACACCGCAGCCACGATCAATACCGAGAACGGCGTCATCAGCGACGCGAAGGGCGCCGCCCAAATCACTCAGTTGCCATTGAACTTCCGAGCTGCGACGACGAGTCCTCTGGCTTCTATGTCCACCTCTCCAAATGTCGAACAGGACAGTCAAGGCAACATAGCCGTCGGCGGTGCGACGGCAAATATGGTCGGGTACTCCGTCGACGGAATCTCAACTACAAACGTCTTCCTAAGTGCAGCCGGAACGAATCCCTATCCGTCTTCGGAAGGGATCGCTGAGCTTCAGGTAACGGCCTACGACAACAACGCGGAGTTTTCCCAGGTCGGTGATGTCACGTTTACCACCAAGCCTGGAACGAACACCTTTCATGGAAGCCTGTTTGAATATCTGCAAAATGATGCACTCGATGCCAAGGTGCTCAATTTTGACGTGAAAGCGCCGAAGAGCTTCAACACCTTCGGTGGAAGTTTGGGCGGCCCGGTGTTGATTCCCAAGCTCTACAACGGACACAACAAAACCTTCTTCTTCTTTGACTACGAAGGGAACCGCAGGAGCACCTCCCAGGCCGAGCAGTTCTTGGTTCCGACGCAAGCGGAAAGGAACGGTGATTTCAGTGGATTCGTCACCCCGAGCAATCCAACACCATTCACGAACCCAACGACCGGAAAGCCGAGCGCTGTTTTGATCAATCCCGGGACCGGTCAGCCGTTTCCCAATAACACCATTCCGACCTCCATGTTGAATCAGTCCGCGCTAACGCTGCTGAATAACAATTATCCGCTGCCGAACGTGCCGGGCGCCACGGCAGCGTCCAGCTTTAACTTTGAAAACCTGCAGCCCATTCCTTCCCATACGAATGGAATCGACGGCCGGATCGACCACAAGATCAACTCGAAACAGCAAGTGTACGCGCGCTTCAATTGGAAGAATCAACTGGCTGACGTGGCAAATCCGCTGTTGCCCAATGACATTGACACTGAACATGACCGGAGTTTTCTGATTTCTCACAACTATGTGATTACCCCGAACCTGTTGAACGAATTCCGCTTTGGATTCACTCACACTCTGCTTTCTCCGAACTTCCCTATAGAGGGAGCCGCGGCCATCGCGCAACTGGGCCTGCTGGACGTGAATGTTTCAAACCATCCGACTGATGGTGGCTTTCCCAGTATCAACTTCTCGGAGGGCACTGGTTTCACACCCATCGGAAGGGACCACGTGGGGCCCACTCTATCGAGCACCAACCAGATAGCCGACAACATTACCTTTACTAAGGGCAATCACACTTTTCGTGCAGGAGTGGATCTTCGGTGGGTGCGCTTTGCGGTTCCGGAGATAGAGACGCCGTCCGATGATTACGGCCTGTTCACCTTCAACCAAGGCGTATTTACAGGCAGTGCCTTCGGCGACCTTCTGCTCGGGCTTCCGACTACCTCGTTTTTCGCAGTGACAGGCCCGCGAAATAATGCGGGCGGTTTGGATACCGGTTTTTACGCGCAGGATGAATGGCGCGTCACCGATCGCCTGACGGTCAATCTCGGTCTGCGCTGGGAATTGCTGCCTCCCTTCGTCGATGAGCACGGGATCCAAGCCAATTTTGATCCGAAGACAAATTCAGTCATCGTCAACGACGTCCTGTACCGCACGCTAGGCGGGCCGGTTCCCGCATTTTTGCAGTCCTTTAATGCCTGTAATGCAGCGCCTCCAGGATTCTCTGCGCCTGCAGACGCAGGGTATGCGCCTTCGTCCTCGTTGCCGTGCACGCGCGTCGTTTCAAACAGCCAGGAAGGGTTAGCAGAGGGCTTGCGGCAGTTCTATCTTCGCAATCTTGATCCGCGTATCAGCATTGCCTATCGTCCCTTCAAAAATGACAAGACCGTGGTGCGCGCGGGCTTTGGGATCTACACGGTGACCAATTTGGGGCAGCTCCAGAACAATAACGAGAGCAATCCGCAAGCCTCGGTCCACACCTATTCGAATGGACTCGGCCCCAATGGCACACCTCTGATTCAGTTCCCGAATACCATTGCGGCAAGCCAGCTGGTACAGATCGGCGGCGGCACGCTTCAACAGGCCACCGATCCTTTTTATCGCGATCCGCAGTCCGCGCAATGGAATGTAACGATAGAACGGCAACTGCCGTTCGAAACTGCCCTGCGTGTGAGCTACATAGGCATGAACTCGTATCGCTTGAACGTAAGCGAAAACTTGAATCAAACGCCGCCGAGTGCGCTTCCCTTTAATCCAGCACTTGCACCTTTCCCGAACTGGGGAATCATCTACTCCACGGAAAACGCTGGGAATCAGAGCTACCAGGCCCTGCAGGTGGAAGCCACTCACAAGGGCGGCCATGGCCTGTTCTTCCAGGCGGACTACACCTGGGCTCATGACATCAGTGACGCGCAAGGCGATGCTCCGGCTGGCTACGGAGGTGAGACAAACTACGGTCTTTCTGTTGTCGATCGCTTTGACATTGGGCTGGACCGGGGCAACGTTGCCGGTGCACGGCAGCAGCGTTTTCTATTGACCGGTACTTACGATCTTCCATTCGGGCAAGGCCGTCCATGGTCGAGTTCCTTCAAGCCGGTGAATGCAGTTTTCGGTGGTTGGAGTGTCAACACTATAACGCTGCTGGAAACCGGTCCGTACCTGACCCCGACTATCAGCTGCAGCTTCGACCAAACCAATACCGACCCCGTGGCTGCCGGGTCCGTCTGTCGTCCTGATCTGGTTGGCAACCCAATTCCTGCCAATCGGACGCAAAACAACTACTTCAACATCACTGCTTTTGCCCCAACGCCCGCGGGCGCCGCGCGCATCGGCAATGCGGGCGTGGGCAGCCTGGAAGGGCCAGGAACTATCGCCGTCAATGCCGGACTATCAAAGGTGATGCAAGTTCATGAAGGTGTACGACTGCGCTTTGAAGCCACTTTCACAAATGTCCTTAACCATACGAACTTTGCGCCTCCAGCGACGAATGTGAGCAACCCGAGCACCTTCGGAATCCTACAGTCTGCGCAAACCGCGGAGTACGGCGGAAATCGGACCGGACAGGTGGCACTGCGGCTGGAGTTCTAACTCGGAGCGGCGACGGGAATGCGATCGCCTCACGCATTGTGGCATTCCAATTCTGCTGCAGAGACATATCTTGAAGTGACGAAAGGAAATGACACTCAAGCGTGGAGGATAATCATGTTGAAGAAAAGCAGGGTTGCGCTGGTGATGACAATCGTTGGAGTGTTGGGCCCATTGGGTGCCATGCAAAGTATTGCGGGCGCGCAAAAGGCATCAGCGCCGAATCCGCAGGCCAATGTGGCACTCGGAGAGCGCCAGGTCAAGAAGTTGCTTCTCCTCATGGAGACCGACAGCGATGGCAAGGTCTCTAAGCAAGAGTTCATGAGTTTTATGGAAGCCGAATTCGACAGGCTGGATCAGAAAAAGGAGGGGAAGCTGGACGTTAAAGAACTAACGCAACAGCCGAAAAACGGTTTCCACAAGTAATGGGTCGGTTGAATCACTGCGAAGGCGGAAACGGATTGAGGATCCCTATTCCCCCGCCAGACTCAGGAAAGGAGCTGCGATGTTAAACGATATGTACACAGAGCGGGATGTTGCGAAGCGGTGTGGGCAGTGTGGGCTGTGTGGTCGGGTCAGAGACTTATTCGAACTTCCAGGGATGCCCGAGAAGTTCTGTTGGGAATGTAGTGCCGACTTTGCAACGGTCGCCCAGTTAAGTACCGAAATCGGTGCCGCGGCAAGGGCGGGAAGAAGTACGAAGGCGTTGGAATCGGAACTTTCAGCGATGAGTCGCCGCATCCTGGAACGTACCCAATCTGCCGGTCTGAGTGACCGTGATTGAAATCAAGCGAGCCGCGCGGCGAATGGTATTTATAAGCATGAAGACGACCACTCTCATCGTAGTAGGCTGTGAACACGTAGAAATCTTACGCCATCGTGGAACTCAACGGATGGAGTGCCACAACGGCAGGACGCGGAAGGCGCGGGTCAAGGCAAGGCGGGGCAAGGAAAGTTCAGATGCGGAAGCCCCCGATAAGTAAAAGCCAAAGCAGCATCAATATCAGCCAAACGGCAGGTGCGCAACATATGCCGGCCCAAAAGGCAAATCGCAGTTTCCCCATCCCCTTTGCTTCGTGCGCCATCTTCTGGAATGCGACAATACTGCTTAACCCGAGGATTGCCGAAGAGATACTGAAGAGCCAAAGGAGCAACGTCCCGAGTGTGGCAAGTTGGGGATTGTCTTCACCCATCACACCGGGAAACGGTGGCAGAACCCCACTAAAGATTGCCAGTATGAATAAAACGTGGCGGAGCACCTCACTAATGCGCGACAACTCACTAGATTCGAGTGCGAGCAGAGCAATGAAAGCCGTTGCCGCGCCCAGACCAAGCGCAAATGCCAGTGAATTCTTCCCCCTACGGAACAAAAGATAGAGCAATGCAAGGCTGAGCGACCCCCAGCGACCAAACATGATTAGGGCTGCCCCTAAGTCATGAGCCGCAGCCTCAGCTACAAATCCTAGGCCCAAGGCGATCGTGCAACTCAAGGCAGAGCACCGGGCCGCCCGTAGCCAGCCCGAACTAACCACGCCGATTGGCTCGCCCTCCGCCGGGGGTACGCTATCGGACATAGTTCCCTCCCACTTGGAAGTACCCTAGGTCTTCGCGACGATTCAAGCGTGCCCCCGCCCTGCCTCGACTAGGCGCAGGAAGTTTCCGCACTTGGATCGGTCAGTACCTCGTTCCAAGCCTCCTGTCTGCCGCACAGCCCGTACGCGAACAGTTCGAACATCTTGCCCTTGAGTCTTGTCCCAACGCAACGGAACACACGGCATTCGTCTTGCCCGGCTGGTCCCACGGTCGAACTTGGGTGCATCGGTATGTCGCGTTTGGAAGTCAGAAAAACGAAGCCTGCTTGGGTGCCGGAACCAAAGGCGCGTGCGTGCTCCAGGAGATGACACAAAAGCAATATCTCCTGTTTGGCGCAATTGTTTGGATTCTTCAGGACAAGGCAAGCGCCACAAAGCTTTCACCACAAACTCTAACGCTTCACAGTCGGAGGGGTTGTATGTTCGGAGCTTTTGTTCGACTCCGGGTGTCATCGATTCTTCCCATTGGTGACGCCACGCAATTGAATACGCGCCTGTCGCCTCGCGGTCTGGCCAATTGAATCCCAGGAACGCCGCGATCTCTTTTAGGCCGTTCGAGTAGGTCGGGAAATAAATTCGGCCGTAGATAAACGCGAGCAAATTAACCGACTCCTTCAGGTGCTCTGGAGCAAGATTATGTGCGATCTCTCGAAATTGCGGCCATTAACCGAGTTTTCCTAGTTCGAGTGCTGCCCTGAGCCAGCTGGCAAGTACGGGAGCGTTGGCTAAACTCTTTGGCCGTGGAGTGACGAGCGGATCAAGGAATGATTGAGGGACGGATCCGACCATGAATCCTGTAGACAGCGAAGTCTCTCTTGTCCGCGGTGAATATTTTGCGGACACCTTCTCGCTCGGCGATTCGGATAAGCGCTGCGTCAGCAAGATCCATCGGGCGATCGGCGTATTTTCGCCGAAGTTCACGGATGCGAGGCAAATCGACCAAGCCAAGCGGAAGCAGCTGCAGCGCCTTCCTCACCAACATCTCCCATAAAGCGTCCTGGGCCGCCGGCAGATCGTTTAACAGGTACATCGCTTCCGTCAGCGGCGGCCACACCGTGGCCAAAGGTTCTTGCAAACTCTTCAGAGTCGACACGCATCGCTCATGGTATTGGTCATCTGCGTCCACCAGGGCCACGAGGGGCCCCGCATCCACCAAGATCACCGGGAGCCCCTTCGGCTCTTTAGCAGGGCGGCGAACTGACGGCCCGCTCCCACCGAGCGTTTTCGGTTTCCGCCGTGCACAATTCCAATCAAATCCGAAACCATTTCATAAGGCGATCCGGCTGGTTCTTGCTCTTCGATCCATGTCTCGATCGCCAGGCGAATCACCTCCGACGCGGACACTTGCTTGCGGCGCGCAATGCGGGCGATACGCTGCCTGGTTTCCTTATCCACCCTCAATGTCATTGGAGATGGCATAACGTTACCTCGAATGCTAGCTTAATGTATTACGACCTGTAATACAAGAAGCTACAACTGAAACACTACCATCCGTTCTCGTTTATTGAGTTGTGTTACGTGTCCTGCTCACACTGCGAGGGCGAGTAGCGCTCCTGCTCACGAGGCAGGCGCGTTCATCTAACTTTAGGCAAAGCTCCTTTTTGGACCGAATGGACCGAGAATCAAAGTTAAAACTGGTCAGGAAATCGTTGTAAATACCTTGCACGATGAAGGTTGCACGCGATGGGTGGTACGATCAGTTTGCGAGAGCACCTGCAAACAGAGCAGGTAGTCATTGTCACGAAATTCGATTAGACTCACTATTAGAATCATATAGTTGCAGGGGGCGTGTAGCTCAGCTGGGAGAGCACCTGCTTTGCAAGCAGGGGGTCACCGGTTCGATCCCGGTCACGTCCACCAATTCTTTCTCTGATTGCAAAACACTTACTGAATTCATCTCTTCTCCAACCCCTCGTTTTTCGTGCACTGGAGTGAACCCCTAAAATGAGACAGTCTCATGATGCACACTTTGCGGAATTGACCCGGCCCCCTTCTTGAGACATTTTCTGAGCTGAATTCGGGAGTTCAGAACTCCAGGCGCAATTGGAACGCGATCATGCGCGGCGTGCTATCACCGCCCAAGCCAACGCCGAGTAGGCCGGTCGGCGGAGACGTGGTGTAAGTGAGCGCTCCAAACCCTGTCTGCGTAGTAGGCTTTCCCGGAATGCCGGCAAGCACCATGCTCGGAAGAGCAAAATTAGGATGATTGAAGACATTGAAGAACTGTGTGTCGAACCGCAGTTTCACACCCTCGGTCAACGAAAACGATTTTGTAAGGTAAAAGTCACTCCACGCAAAATTGGGGCCGCGTAGCGCGTTACGACCGAGATTCCCGAATTGGCAGTTCGTGGGGCTGTCACCTCCCAAGCATGCCCCAGTGGTCGGATCAACGGTCGAGACAAAGGCATCGGGATTGAGCCATTGAAGTGTGCCCGGTTGTGTGACGCCTGGAATAGCATTGTGCTCGTAGAGCCGTACACCGGGAACGACGGTTGCGAATTGGGGTCCACTGCCGTTCACGATGCCATTTCCACTTGCTGAATAGGGCGTGCTTAGGACGGAGAACGGGATCCCGCTATGCCAAAACACGGTTCCCGACACCTGCCAGCCGTTCAGTGCATAGCCGAGAAGCCGGTTTTGGATTTTGACCGGCAATTGATAGACATATTGAGCGTTGAGATTGTTGCGTATGTCGTAGTCGCAGGGACCGTAGTCGCGCGCCAGATCTCCCGGGAGCGGGGACAGGATTCCTCCTGCCGAGAACTGCAGGAATCCGCCGTTCGAGACCGTGTCCATGCAACGGCTCCAGGTGTAGTTGATTTGTCCCATGAGGCCGTGACCCATGCGTTTCATTGCGGTCATTTGCAGCCCGTTGTAGTGGCTGTTGGCACCGGTAGAAAATTGTGTCACTGCGCCGAATCTGGGATCGGTGGATTGCGCGTAAGGAAACGGTGCAAAGCACCCCTCGCACACCGTTTGATAGCCGTTCACTTGCGTCAGATAGGGCTGGTTTACAGCGCGGGTGCCCACGTATTGCGCGTGGATGCTTCCCGTGGCCCCGAATTGGTGTTCCAGGCCAAGACTCCACTCCATGAAGTATGGAGCGTGAAGTTCTCCATCCGGTACCGCCGTGATGGCGACGGGGGGAAGACAAGTTGCAGGATTCGCTTGCGCGGACGCGCAGGAAGGCTGGCCTTGCGCAAACCCTGAAGTGAAAATTTGATTGGCGGCCACGACTGCGTTAATCGCACTGTCAGGAACTCCCGGCGCGATTGCCGTGCCGCCGACAGTCCCAAGAAGTCCCCCCTGGAAAGACTTGACGTAGGGCGGATTGAAACCAACCGTATCGGCGATGCTGCCGGGCAAAATATCACTGAATACGCCGAAACCAGCGCGCAGCACTGACTTGGACTCAAACTGCCACGCGATCGCGGTCCTTGGCTGCAGGATCGCGACGGGCGTCGAGGAAAACACGTTGCCGAGGTCGGTTTGAATGGCCGCACTCAAGGGCTGATTCACATCATGCGAGATGGAATCAAAAGAGCCGCTCAGACGAGCGATATGCCGATGCGGATCGAGTGGATTGGAGTTTAGAGTGTCGCGTATCCCGAAAGTCCACGTCAGCTTCTTAGTCACCTTCCAGGTGTCTTGCGCATACAAGTCGAGGTTCAGGAAGTTGAAAGGTTGGTTTTCTGACGTGGGGAAAGTCTCTGTGGCCGTGGATGCGACTCCATAAATGAATTGAGGCAGGGTGGTGTACGTCACGGTGGGGACCGACCCCTCCCCGAAGTCATAGTCATTCAATCGGAGGATTCGCGCATTAGTTCCGAACCGTAGTTCATGCGTCCCAATGCTCCAGGCAAGGTTGTCATTGATAAAGAACCGGGAGGCGCGTCTTCCTTGGACCCAAGTGTTGTCCAATCCGCCGACCGTCGTGAAAGGCGCATTCGCGCCGCTGCCCTGCAAGACAATCGGGAATGCAGCAAGCGTTTTCTGAAGATCCGCGGGTCCGAACAGGCTCTCATACCACGAGAACGCCGGATTGAAATAATTCACGAGGTTCTGCGAAAAGACGTGCGTGTATCCAGCTGCAAACGAGTACAGCGGTTGGGGAGAAAAAGCGTTGAACAACGGGTTGATAGGATCGGTGTAGGCGGCTTGGAGC
>DATHPO010000169.1:0-12529 GCA_035483835.1 Terriglobales bacterium | reverse complement strand
CCCGTGAACTCCTTGAGAATGCCGGCGCGAGCTTTGGCATAAAGACCTTTTCGGTCGCGCTGTTCACAAGTCTCCACCGGGGTCGCGATGTGGACCAGGATGAAGCCGCCGACCGGTTCGATCATGCCGCGCACTGCTTTGCGGGTCGCATCATAAGGAGCGATGGGAGCGCAGATTGCAATGCCGCCGTTCTTGGTAATCTCCGAGGCTACATAGCCAATGCGTCGAATGTTAATATCGCGATGCTCCTTGGAGAAACCCAATTCCGAAGAGAGATGTTTACGGACAAGGTCCCCATCCAACAGCGTGACCGGACGCCCGCCGGCCTCAAGAAATTTGGTCACGAGGACATTGGCAATGGTCGATTTGCCCGAACCCGAAAGGCCGGTGAAGAAAATCGTCACGCCCTGCTTGTGCCGCGGAGGATAGCTGCGGCGCAATTCCTTCACGACTTCAGGGTAAGTAAACCAGCTGGGGATCTCACGTCCCTCATTCAGACGATCGCGCAACTCGGTTCCTGAGATGTTCAGCACGCGCGATCCGTTGCTTACTTCGTTGTCAGGCACGTACTGATCCTGATCTTCGAGGTAAACCATCATGTTGAAAGGAACCATGGTCACGCCGATATCCGCTTCGTGCTTCTTGAAGAGTTCCTGGGCATCGTAAGGGCCGTAGAAGTTTTTGCCGTCGGAATCTTTTCCCGGACCAGCATGGTCGCGGCCTACGATGAAATGGGTTACGCCGTGATTCTTGCGGATTAAGGCGTGCCAGATGGCTTCCCGTGGTCCACCCATGCGCATCGCCAGCGGCAGCATGGAAAGTTTGACGCTTCCCGCGGGAAACTTAGAAAGCAGCAACTGGTAGCAACGCACCCGAGTGAAGTAATCGACGTCGCCGGGCTTGGTCATCCCGACCGAAGGATGGATGAGGAGGTTCGCCTCGACCTGTTTCGCGGCGCGGAACGTCAACTCCACATGGGCGCGGTGCATGGGGTTGCGGGTTTGAAACGCAACTACACGGCGCCATCCGAGACGAGCAAACTCGGCACGCAATTCGGCAGGGGTGAGACGCAGCGTGCGGAAGTCGTAGTGCGAAGGCATTTGCGTGCCTTCAATACGGCCTCCCACGTACCAGGAATTGCCCTTGTTTAACAGGTAATCGACGCCGGGATGAACCGCGCTGGTGGTTCCAAATACGGATTGAGCTTCCGCCTTGCGGTCCGGCTGCCAGACGGCTTCGACGTGCAGCACTGCAAGCATCACGCCTTCAGCATCGCGCAACGCAATGGTGCTGCTTCCTGGCTTCAGCGACTTGGCAAACTCTTCTTTGACGTCCAGGGTAATCGGCATCGGCCACAGAACGCCGCTGCTCAGGCGCATATTGTGGCAGACGCCCTCGTAATCCGCCGGTGTCATGAATCCCCGCAGGGGCGAGAATCCTCCGCTGGTGAGCAACTCAAGGTCGCAGATCTGACGCGGCGTCAGATCCCACGACGGCCATTCTCGCGAATGGGCTTTCAGTTCTGCGATTCGTTCGGGCGACGCGATCAGGTCGGTAAGTTCTCCGCCGTGCGGCGCAATAATGTGACTGGTTGAAGCGATCAAATCCTGGCTCCTTATAACTACGGGTTTATAAACTCGATATTCTGTAGCGTGCCATGCAGGCAATATGACGGTGGCAGTTTGCGGCCCACGAAAACCAGCGAGGGGAACGGAACGAACGTTATGCAAGAATACCGTGTAACCCGCGGGGCAGCAAGTACAGCCTGGCTAGCGTGAGTCAAGCTTCGCTATGAGCAATTTGCGTACCTTTGTCGGCCCGGTTTGCGCCGCTATGTGATTCTCGAATCGAGGGTTAGCCGAGGCAATCACTTTCTTCGTTTCTGGCCATCGGCGAATGTGAAAAGCTTTGCACTCAAGATGCAGTTCCGCTCCCGCCGAGGGGAATTCAATTGCTGCCACTGGAGAATTGCTTTTGGGCAGGAGAACTCTGGAGAGATTCAACCGGCACAGGCTTCCGAACCGCAAGCACGGGTTCCTTGATTGAGTATTTCAGCAGACACCACACGGCGCGTACTCCATCTTTCCAGCCTATCTTTTTTCCTTCTTCGTAGGTTCGTCCCCAGTAGCTGATGCCGACTTCATAGATGCGCAGATGACGCTTCGCAACCTTGACCGTGATCTCCGGTTCGAATCCGAAGCGGTTCTCTTCGATCGGGATGGATTGGATTACCTCGCGCCGGAAAGTTTTGTAGCAAGTCTCCATGTCGGTGAGGTTGATGTTCGTAAGGCAATTTGAGAGCAGCGTCAGTAGCCGGTTTCCAACTGAATGCCAGAAGTAAAGCACGCGATGAGGAGCTGCGCCCAGAAAACGCGAACCGTAAACTACATCAGCCTTGCCTTGCATGAGCGGACCAAGCAACAGCGGATAATCAGACGGATCGTATTCCAGGTCCGCATCCTGGATTACCACGAAGTCGCCAGTTGCCTCTTGAATTCCGCGGCGCAGTGCCGCGCCTTTGCCCATGTTTCGCGGCTGCACAAATACCCGGACCTGCGGATATTGCGCATGCAACCCGGAGAGAATTTCCTGGGAACCGTCTTGCGATCCGTCATCGACACAAATCACTTCCAGCTCGAGTGGCACGGCCAATACGCGCTCGATTATGAAGCGCAGCGTGGCGCGCTCGTTGTAAACCGGTATGACGACCGACAGTTTCATGCTGGGAAAGTTTCCCTAGTGTAGAACATTCCGGCACTTGGAATCCCGGCATTCGCGTACCTTACAATACAGTACCGTTTGTGAGCCGGATCGGAGGATTGTCAACAAGTGTAATTAGTTCTCAAAAGTCTTACATGATCGGGGAATTTTGTCCTAAGGTCTTTGCCCTAAATATCCAGCAGATGCTCGGCCTGAAAAACTTTGGCAGGAGTGGCTTTTGCCTGTGGTGCCGAAGGATCGGCCCGGGTCGTCAGAGGTCTCGGCGGGTTGCTTTTATTCACAGCAAGAGGGGGCGGGCGGATTTTATGTCCAAGTGGAACTGTTCTCCTTTATTATCTGTTACTTAGATGATGGGTCTGCCGATTCGCAGGAAATCAAACGACTTGGCTGGTAGGAAATGCCCGCGCGCTCGTGTTTTCGTGGGTGCGGCTTCCACTCGGTCCGAGTCTGATGTGCGTTCGGAGGCAATAGGAGACTGAGGAAATCCGGGTCACTTGGCACGGTGAATGCTATGATTTAATGGAGACCCAGCCGAAAAATCTTTGTGCTTCCTTTTGCGGCTGGATGGCGAAGGGCGCTTGCAACGAGGGACCTGTGGAAAACTTCCCCGGGCGGCGTCGGTTATCATTTTAACCCTTGGGGAAGAGCTGAATGGAGGAAAAGCCTGTTCGTTTAGGCCCGCGAGAGCAGCAGATTGCCGAGTTGCTGCTGCAGGGTTGTGACAATACGGAAATTGCAGCGCAGCTCAAAATGGCCCGACGGACGGTCAAGGCGCACTTCAATCGTCTCTTCCAGCGCTTCGGAATTGACGGCGGTATCAAACGAGTCAAACTCGCGACAACTTTATACCGGAGGCAGTTATGTTTGGAGGAGAACGCTACGGAAAACGCGTTCCGAACGAACGGGAACGGCGAGTCATCGAGCTCGTTGCTCAAGGACTCAAAAACAGTGAAGTCGCAGAAGCCATCGGCACGACTGAGCATGTCGTAAAAAATTATCTTCGCGTCATCTACGACAAACTTGGACTCTGGAATCGGGTCGAACTCGCGCTCTGGTACGAGGCGCGCCGGCACGAGTCTCTGGTCGGAGTCTGATGACGTTTCAAGAACTGCGAGAGTCTGGTTTCAACTCGCGGCGCTATCGGACTGAATCTTAAATATCCTGGACCAAGTATTTCTGACCTCTGCGTGCGAATGCAGGGGTTTTGTTTTGTCGCATCCTTGCGAGCGGATTTCGAAAGCGAAGGAGGGTCGCCGCTGCCTGATTAGATTAATCGCAGTTCTTTCGAGCTGCCGGTTCAAACTGATCCATTTGCGCTTCGCGCTGCGTGGTAAATTTGCCCTCGGGAGTTTTGCCATAGAGGTCGGAACCAGCGCAATAGTAAAGTGCATGTCGGCGGTCGACCCATACCTGGGCGTTGGGATTGCCGGGATAAACTGGCGTGGGCGGCGTTTCCGCAAGTCCCAAACTCACCAGCAGTTTTTCAAATAGCGTCAGATTGGGCTGAGAATTCCTCGATTGCGCCCGGTTCTCCACAGGACGCACGACCCACCCCGATAGCACCATCAACAGCAGCAGAACCGCCGCTCCGACATAAACGTCCGCGCGATGCTTCGCCAGCCAGATTCCAAAGGGCGACTTCGGGGTTAGTGATTTCAGCCACGCGTGAGTCTCGGTTGCCGAGGCCCACGGCGACAGAGCTTTTGGGGATGCTTCGATTGCCTCTGAAACGGGAGCCGCGTCCTCCGCTGCCTCACCCTCGATCACGGGCTCGAAATCGCCCTCCTTCGATGCTTCGGGTTCCCCCGATTCTTCGGGGAGTTGCTCGATTACTTTCTTCAATCCGGGAGAAAGGTGGAGAGAGAGTTCGTGAGCCCGCCGGCCTTCATCCATCGCTGGTGAGCTGATTTCGGTCTCATGACTGTCCGTCTCGATCTCTTCGTGCCGCTTGTTCTCCGCCTGCTGTTGCTGACGCCAAATCGATGCCCACTTGTTCTGCGAGTCGCCTGAAGAAGAAGTTGCCGACGGTCGTGCGGTTCCGCATCTACCACAGAATAATTCCTGTTCTCCAAACTGATACCCGCACTGTGAACAAACGGTTTCACGTCCCGATTTCGCACTCGACGTGCTGACCGGGATGCCGAGGTCCGCTTCCCCTATTTCTACCCGCTCGACAACGCTCTCCGCCGGTCCGATCACTGGGTGTGCTTGCGCAGCAACATTTTTTCCCGGTTCAACCGCAAGACGCTCAAGCTGTGGTTTGATTCGTTCCAGAGCTTCGAGCATGGCGGCGCGTTCTGCCGCGAGCTTTTGTCTCCAATCCTTGTCAGCTGCTCTTGCGATCGCCTCGGTCATCAATCCTGCCATGAGTTGGCAACTTCGCATCTCTGGCTCTTGGATGGAGTCAGCGTCTGCAAAGCGAATTTCCAGCAGGCCGGCCAGGTTGCCTTCGTGATAAAGCGGCAAAGCCATCGACGGTTTGCCCGCGTGCTCCCGGCTGAATTCGGTGGAGAGCTGTCCGTCCGCGGATAGACTCGAATCCATCGGCAGGCTTGATCCTGTCAGGCTGGCCGCATCTCCAGAGGCCGCGCAGTACTCCAGTCGATTCTCCCGCACGACTGCGACTGCTACTCCGGTTGCGTGCGTAATCTTTCGCAAGCGCTCGACAATTACATTGGCCGCGACTTGCAACTCGCCCGCTTGCGACCGCAGAAACTCCTGCGTCTCGACGATCTGGGCGAGGGCCTCGGTGGGATCAGGCCTGGTGCGGGGTTCAACCTCGAAAGTTTTCTGCTCCTGCAGCACATGCGCGGCTTCGAGGAGCTGTTGGAATGTGGCTTCATCCAGTGCCGGCTTTTCCTGCTCGCTGATGATGGTTAGCTCCAGTTGGTCCCGTGTTCCCGGCTTGTCCGGCTCCGCCATAGGTCAATGCAATTCGCCATCCACAGTGCCGACCGCGACCCCGCAACCGCTTGATTCTAGCAGTCTTGACGGCCTCGAACCATACCCGAATAGATGCACTCAAGTGCTTGCACTTCTTGGCATTATGACATCGCGTCAGTTGCCGTTCGTCGGACCTTGATCGCAACCGCACCTGCACGCTGCATCGCCTGAAATCGCACAGCGCCGCCGATCTGTGCGACATGCAAACTATTGCACTTTCCCAGTCCCCATGTCATCGCTTGTCCGATTCTGGACATACCGTCTCGCCAACGAACACCTCTTGGCTCACATCCCGTATTCTGCTGCGTCAAATCAAAGGTTTAGAGAACAGGGGAGGGAAGCGCAGTTGCTTTACGAGGTCCCGTGGTTAGGGGATTCGCCCATGCAAACGCTACTCGAAGACGTTCGTTACGGGCTCCGCAACCTGCGGAAGAACCCAGGCTTCACCGCAGTAGCTTTATTGACCTTAGCTTTAGGCATCGGCGCAAACACCGCCGTTTTCTCCATTGTGAATGGTGTTCTGCTCAACTCCCTGCCATTCCACGACCCTGACAAACTGGTTGTGTTGTTCGAGAGCAAACCGCATTTCAAGGAAGGTTCCATCTCGTATCCCAATTTCCTCGACTGGCGTCGCGAGAACCATGCGTTCACTACAATCTCGGCTTATCGTCCTGACACTTTCAGCCTCACCGGCACCGGCGAACCCGAGCAGGTGCGAGCCGAGATGCTGTCGTCGGACTTTTTCTCGGTGCTGGGCGTGAAGCTTTTGCTTGGCCGCCCCTTTACTCCCGAAGAAGACCAGCTGGGTGCCGGTCACGTCGCGCTCGTCAGCAGCGGTTTCTGGAAGCGCAAACTGGGATCTTCCCCTGATGTGCTAGGGCGCAGAATCGTGCTCGATGGCGAAGGCTACACCATCATCGGAGTGCTCCCCGCCAATTTCCATTTGACCCTGCCAAATTTCCGCGACGACCGCGACGTCTTCGTTCCCATTGGCCAGTGGGCTTATCCGTATTTCCGCGACCGCAGTCGCGCTTTGGGCATGAAGGCCGTGGGCCGGCTCAAGCCTGGCATCACTCTAGCCCAGGCCCGCGCCGATATGGAATCGGTGGCGCAAAACTTGGCCGCTGCTTTTCCCCAGGCCGATGCCGGGGAAGGTGCCGCCTTGGAGCCGATGAAGCAGGAAATGGTCGGAACCATCGAGCCTTTTCTTCTGATGCTGCTGGCCGCTGTTTGCTTTGTACTCCTCATTGCCTGCGTGAACGTCGCCAATCTCCTGTTGGCGCGGTCCACCAGCCGCACCCGCGAATTTGCCATCCGTGCCGCACTCGGCGCCAGTCGGGCCCGCGTGATCCGGCAGCTTCTCACCGAGAGCATCCTTCTCGCGATGGGTGGCGCGGCATTAGGCCTGCTGCTCGCTACCTGGGGATGCAGAGCCGCGCTCGCGGTAGTGCCGGTCGCCCTCCCGCGCGCAGAGGAAGTCGGACTCGACCTGCGTGTTCTGATCTTCACCGCAGTCGTTTCCATTCTCGCCGGAGTTTTCTTTGGCCTCGCCCCGGCGTTAAAAACCTCGCGCACCAACTTGCAGGAAACTCTCAGAGAAGGTGGCCGCAGCGTGAGTGGCACTCGCCACCGCCTGCAAAGTGTTTTTGTCGTGATCGAAATGGCTATGGCGCTCGTCCTCCTGATTGGCGCGGGTCTGATGATCCGCAGCCTGATGCGGCTGTGGAATGTCGATCCCGGATTCGATCCGCACAACGTTTTGACCTTCAGCGTCGCCCTGCCGCCTTCGGCAAACGGCGTAAGTGCCGACGCAGCCCGCTCCATCTATCGTCAACTCCATGACAACCTCGCCGCTGTGCCCGGCGTCCGCGCGCTTTCCCTGTCCGGAGGTTCCATTCCCTTCAGGAGCGACGATGAAGAGTTGTTCTGGATTGAAGGCCAGACCCGGCCCGCAAACGATAAGGACATGAACTGGACCCTGCGCTACACCATCGAATCCGGTTACCTCGAGGCCATGAAAATTCCTCTCAAGCGCGGCCGCTTTTTGACCCCGCACGACAATGAACATTCACCTCTCGTCGCCGTCATCGATGAAAGCTTCGCCGACCGATACTTCCCGCACCAGGATCCGATTGGCAAGCACGTCAACATGAAAGGAATTGATCAACCCCTCGAAATCGTTGGCGTGGTTGGGCACGTGAAACAGTGGGGCCTCGATGCTGACGATAAAGAATCTCTGCATGCCCAGCTCTACGCTCCTTTCATGCAAGGCGCAGATAAGGAAATGCAACAGACCACCGGGGGCGTGGACGTTCTGCTGCGATTCGACGGGCCTCAGCAAGCGGCCACCGATTCGATTCGCCGCGCAGTCGCGGCCATGAACAGCCAGCAGTTCCTGTTCGACGTTGAGACCTTTGACGAGACTATCTCCAAAGCACTCGCGGCGCAGCGCTTCTCCATTATTCTGCTCGGTGTTTTCGCCGGACTCGCCCTGCTGCTGGCCAGTGTCGGTATCTACGGCGTGATCTCGTACGTGGTGGGAGAGCGCACCCACGAGATCGGGATTCGCCTTGCCCTGGGCGCGGACCGGATGCACATCCTGCGCCTCATCCTCGGACGCGGTGGCGTCCTCGCCATGGCCGGTGTGGGATTGGGTCTCGTTTCCGCGCTGGCCCTGACCCGGCTCATGGCAAGTCTGCTCTACGGCGTTCGCTCCACCGACCCGTTAACCTTCGTCGGCGTCGCCATCCTGCTCACCCTGGTCGCGCTCGCCGCCTGCTATATTCCCGCCCGCCGCGCCAGCAAAGTTGATCCCATGGTCGCACTGCGCTACGAGTAGCCCATTCTTTGCTTTCTTCTTTTTGAGCCCGGTGCTTGGACAGACACAAAACAGGGGCCTCCCACGAGGCCCGAACCACGGCGGCTCGCCTCGACCCGTTTCAGCATAGATTCTCCCGTTTTGGTTCTTCCAATCCATCCAAACTCCGCTCGTCGTTTTCTCAACCCATGCATTCAATGGTCTTTATCCATCCGTGCAAGCAGGCGAACCTTTGGCGAACTAACTGCTTTCGCATTTAGTGATTGACTGCACATCAATCAGAATGAGTCGAAGCAAAGTTTCGCAAACCAGCAGAGAGGAAACCCCATGTTGGATCTCAGCGACATCAAGATTACGCGACGCGATGAACAGGTTCTGCACCTTCTGGTCGAAGGCTGCAGCAATAAGGAAATCGCCGAGCAATTGAACATCAGCCCCCGAACCGTGAAGCAGCATCTGCGTACGCTGTTTCTACGGGCCGGGATCAAAGACGGCCGCAAACGCGTCAAGCTCGCCACCGCCGTGTTCCAAAGAGAGCAGAGGGAATTATGCAACCATGTGATCGGCTGACCGCCAAGGAAATTCAAGTCGCCATGCTGGTTTGGGAAGGCCAGACCAATCGCGAAATTGCCAATGTCATCGGCACCACCGAGCAAGTCATCAAGAATTACTTGCGCAACACGTTTGATAAGTTGGGCGTGTGGAGCCGCCTGGAGCTGGCACTCTACGTGGCCGCGCACGGAGGCACTCACTGGCGCGATCCCACCACTTTGACATCCCCTTCGGTTTCGTCAGCTTCCCCGCTTACGCATCCGCTGGAGCAACGAGCCCGGCAGACTTCATCGCCAAGTGTTAGTGATAGTGATAAGGATGACCATCGGTCACAGCCATCTGCATTCGCGGCAAAAGTCTCGTCACCACTGATTTCAGCCTAGTTTTTCACAGCTGAAACACCAATACAGCAGGCCACGGCTCGCTTGGGACGCCGGTCTCAATTGCCTTTAGTGCGTGTTTGCGCACGTCGCCCTCGAACCGGCCAACCACCGGCTGCACCAGAAATGGTGCAGCACGCTGTGGAGGGAACGCATGTGCATGAAAACGAAGAGTCTGTAATCGCGCGAAACCAGTTGACCCGGCTCGCTCTTCGGAGTACACACCTCCAACTACCTTGGGGAGTGATCGTTGGCGGATGGGCAGATTTCGATTCGCGCAGCGATTGAGCATTCGTAGTGAATCGTTTCAAGCGTGGAGGCGAAAATCCTGGTTAAGGGTGGGGCACGTTATTTTGGCGCCGCCGCTCAAAACCTGTTGCGAATTCTGTTAGGCGTAAACCCGTTCGTGCGCCTGCCGTAAGCGATATGCAAGCAAGTAGTCTTGTTCCCCCTATGGCTTACATTGCACGTAATCAGCTTAAAGCCACCGTCCTCATCGTGGACGACTCCCCCGAAATCCAGCGTTACCTTCGAGCCTTACTCGAACTTGACTCCTACAACGTCGAGACTGCCAATAGCGGCCACGAGGCTCTGCAGAGCATCCGCCGTGGGTGCGCCCCCGATGTGGTTCTGCTCGACCTGCAGATGCCCGGAATGGATGGCCTCGAAACTTTGCGGCGATTGCGGCAGCTCCGGCCCAGCTCCAAGGTCATCATGTGCTCGGGATTGGACGATCCCGAAAAGATTCGTGAAGCCGCCATGTTGGGCGCGCACGCTTATCTCGTGAAACCCGTCCAGCATTTGTATCTTTCGGCGGCGGTCGAACGTTGCCTCGCCGAGGGCCCGCCAAAGCCCGCGACCGAGCATCTCGGAGGCCAGCTCTTCATTCTGCCATCGCCCAGCCCGCTGTAGAATTACGATTTCAAATCCTGATTCGAACCATGCTGTCGATGAACTGCCTCAGCTGATTCCGGTCTTGTTCCGTCATCTCCGTGAACTTTACTCCGACGCCAAACCCCGGTGTGCTGGTGATGACTTCCGCGTTCGCCCATAACTTGAAATCTTGGACCCAAAGAGCGATCCGGATCTGCGTGCCTACAGGAAGAGGGTTAGGCATCTCCAGGAAACATCCTCCCAGGCTGAGATCGGCGGTCCTGGTGCGGATGGGAGTGGCTTCGCCCGTCGGGTAAACTTCCGCGGAACTTGCGCACTTCAACCGCGAGCTTGCCCGGCGATCTCGCGCATCGCGAAGCGTTACGTCGTAGCTGGGCGGCGGCAAGGGGAAGTCCCACAAGCTTTTTTCCGGGGACAGATTGAGCAGACCCAAGCGTCCTGCTTTGGCACTACCCGGTTGACCGACCCACTTCACTCGAAAATGACCCTTGGTGACGCCATAGGTGATGCCGACGATCTCATCCACGTTCGGCTGGGCTTGGACGCCATCGAGTTCCACCCCCTGCTGACTGACGTTGACGGTGAAAACCTTCTCGGAGAAGATTTGGCCGCCGCGGTCCGTCCCGAAAATCCGGACCGGCACTTTGATTTCCTTACGGGGCTCTCGGCGTTTACCCATATCCTGACCAGACTCGTCCAGTAGGCAGCATGTGCCTGGGCTGACCCGATTTTACTTCAGACCTGCTCACCGTCGGGTGAACGGATGGACTACCCGATGGAGCACCGTTCTGATCTGGACTAGGGAAAACGCTGCAAAAGCTTGCATAAAAACTCCGCTTCTTCGGGGATCGCTCCCGCAAAGCGCACTTTTACAAGCGTTTGAGGACTAGCCTGCGGCACTCCAATTGCACTATCGCGGGGGTGCGTCCCAGCTCTTGTTATGTCTTCCCCCGGCGGTCGCGATTCGAGGTAGGTAATGACCACTAAAGAAAGTTTCTGGATGGCCTGTGACTCCATCGAGCAGTTGCGAGCGGAGTACGGACCCTTTCAGACCCGAGCCGAGGCCGAGGCCGAAGCGCGCAAGCTGGGATTTGGCTTTCTGCTGCGCTATGAACACGTAATCGACGCCAACGAAAATATCCAGGAAGTGCGCTGCATCTTCATCGAATTGCCCATGGCCCACTCTACGCCCACCGGCCCGGTAGTCCGCAGGCTTCACACCCGCTGCGCTACCTGCGGCGAAACTTCGGTTCACGAAGAACATTGGCAGGCTGAGGTCTGGGCCGATATTCACGAATTCGAGCACATCCGCCACCGCGTCCGCCTGTTCGAGCAAACCCGTCGCGAAGGCCTCAAGGAAATTGGCGACTGGCGCGATCAGTGTGCCTGATCCTGATTCGGCTCTGCAAAACTTCAGAAGTTTCTGCTAGTCTGTTCTCCGTAAGCCGGGCTCGAACCGAGCCTCCTCTGAGAAACCTATGGCCTTGGTCATTTCGCTGTTTCTGGCGCTGATTCCTCTCCTGGGCATCGTTTATATCGTTCTATTCGGCTCCCTGACGACGGTGGACGGGCTGTTCATGTCTCTCATCCTGCTGTCGATCTCGGCCATTCTTGGGTTGAACGTTTTGATTGAGCTGCGCAAAGGAAAGTCCGCGTTTGCTCCGAGCCGCAGTGCGCTGGTTAAGCAGCTTGGGGGACTGGTCTCGGATGGCTCCCGGCTGAAGGCCCGCGGCAAAGTGAAAGAGGTTGTGTTCTTCGAGTCCAACGTAGGCCAGCCCAATAAGTCTATTGTCACCCTTTCCGACGGAGGCGGTTCGTCCCAGACCCTCGCCCTCGAAGGAGACGTGCGCAACGCCCTTCCTGTAGGCCAGACCCTCGAGATCACTTTACGGAAAGAAGCTGGAAAGAATGTGCTTGTGGATGTCAATCACGCCTGACCTTTGAGCCTTCCCCAATTCCGCAGCCAGCATCGACCCGATTACGAACGTAACCCGCGATCCTACTTCTATCTCGCTCCAACCTGCGATTCCAATAGAGAATTACAACCATCGGTGCTCGCCGGGCGAAGTCGCCTGCAGCAGAGGGGGAATGTTGACGAAAGAGGAACAGACTGCGCCACCGCCTACCATGCTGGCGCGGGCGGAACAAATCCAGCGAGAGATTCAGCAGCTCTCGGGACGCGATCTGCAGTTGTGGTCGATCGTAATTCTGGTCATTCTCG